>JBOGNS010000511.1:0-9030 GCA_050747305.1 Candidatus Acidiferrales bacterium
ATCAAGAACCTCGCGCCCGGGGACTACACACTGGTGGCCTGGCACGAAAAATTTGGCGAATCCGAGCCGCAGAAAGTTACCGTCGGCGCCAAAGAAACCAAGAGCGTGGACTTCACCTTCAAGGCCGCTTCCGGCGACTAGCCGGGGCTACCAGCGGTGACGGCTAAAGCGGACGCGTCAGTCCCAACAGGTCTGTCGCACGAGGCGCCGTGTCTTGTGTGATCCAGGTTCAGCAGAATTGTGAGAACGGGTCGCTGGAAGGGAGCTGACTATGTTGAGAGCGTATATCTCGCTTATCGTTTTGGTCGGTCTGGGCGCGCTATCCGTTGCTCAACAACCTCCTCACGTGACGGTCACCCCTGAAGGCGTGAAGTGGGGGCCGGCCTCGCCAAAATTACCACCAGGCGCGCAGTTCGCTGTGTTGATGGGCAATCCCTCAACCCCGGGTGCGCCGTACGTCTTTCGTGCCAAGCTAACGGACGGTTACAGCGTTCCGCCGCATTGGCATCCGATGGACGAGAACGTCACGGTCGTCGCCGGGATCATGATGCTCGGCTTCGGTGAAGATGCCGGCAACGCCGCGATGCGCGAATTGCCCGCGGGCTCCTATGCCTTGCTGCCCAGCAAGATGCTGCACTTCAACAGGATGAAAGGCGAGACGATTCTCCAGTTCCACGGCATCGGGCCGTACGACATCACGTACGTAAATCCCGCCGACGACCCGAGCAGAGTGCCCTAAGGTGAGGCGTGCGGTTTCGCGGCGCTTCTGATTCCTGATATTCTATTGCGCTCCCTCCGCTGCAGCGGCGAGCTGAACGCCGCCCCTACGGCAGGCAGCGCCATCACCAATGGCTCGCGCATACCATGCAGGCTTGCACCGGTTCGCCGTATTCACGGCAGCATGTACGCTGCTGTTGGTGGTGGCGGGCGCGCTGGTCACCAGCAACGACGCGGGGCTGGCGGTACCGGATTGGCCTTTGTCTTATGGCTCGCTGATGCCGCCGATGGTCGGCGGAATTTTTTATGAGCACGGGCATCGCATGGTGGCGACGTTTGTCGGAATGCTCACCATCGTGCTGGCGATTTGGATTCAGCGCCGCGAGCCGCGCCGCTGGATGCGCAGGTTAGGCTGGATAGCGCTGGCTGCCGTGGTTGCGCAGGGCATGCTTGGCGGGCTCACCGTGCTCCTCTTTTTGCCGCCACCCATTTCGATCGCGCACGCCTCGCTGGCGCAACTGTTTTTCTGCGCCACAGTGGGCATCGCGGTCTTTACCAGCCGTTGGTGGAGCGATGTAGCGGCGACCTTGAGGTCGCCACTGGTTCGCGACCCACCGAACGCAGCGCAGTCCGATGCTGTGCGCAACTTCGCGATTGCGACGACTGCAGTCGTGTTCATTCAACTGGTGCTGGGCGCGGCTTTCCGGCATCGCGTACTGGGGATACTCCCGCACATTCTGTGGGCTGTGGCGGTGCTGCTGTTTTCGGTGATGCTGAGCCGCAAAGTGCGCCGGCACTTTGCCGGCATCAGGGCATTGCGCAGGCCCACGAAGCTGCTGGCGTCGCTGGTGGGAACGCAAATCCTTCTTGGCACGGCCGCGTACTTGTCGCGCGTGGTCACGGCGGATGCCCCGCAACCGATGCCGTGGATGGTGGGCTTTACAGTCGCGCATGTCGCTGTCGGTGCGCTCACGCTGGCGGCTGCAGTGGTTGCGGCACTGTGCTGCTTCCGCGTGTTGCCGCCGGCCGCGCGCGTGGCCCCTGTAGCGGCGACCTTTAGGTCGCCACTGGCTCTCGATAGGGCTAACAATGGCGACCTAAAGGTCGCCGCTACAGGGGTGAGCGAACGTGAGGCGGAGGGCTCTGCGCCAAACGTGCTGCGGGAGAGTGCGTCGTGAGTTCCTCTCCTGCCACGCTCACGCCCGCTTACCCGCGCACGCTGGGCTATCTTTCGCTCACCAAGCCGGACGTGACCTTCCTGGTGGTGATCACCACCTTCGCCGGCTACTACCTCGGCGCCGCAGGCCCGATCAATTGGCTGCATCTCGGGCACGCGCTGCTGGGCACCACCTTAATTGGAGCGGGCACCTCCGCGCTCAATCATTATTTCGAGCGGCAATCCGACGCGCGCATGCGCCGCACTGCGAATCGCCCGCTGCCGCTGGGCGTGCTCAAACCCGCAGAAGCACTGGCATTCGGCATTGCGCTGGCGGCGGGTGGCGCGATCTATCTGGCGCTTGCTACGAACTGGCTGGCCAGTGCGCTGGGCATCGCCACCTGCGTCAGCTATCTCGGCGCCTACACGCCGCTGAAGAAGCGCACCACGCTGGCCACGTTTGTCGGCGCGTTCCCGGGCGCTGTGCCGCCGCTGATCGGATGGGCCGCGGCGCGCGGCAGCCTGGCGATCGAAGCATGGATTCTCTATCTGATTCTTTTCCTCTGGCAGTTCCCGCACTTCTTCGCTATCGCTTGGATGTACCGCGAAGACTACGCGCGCGCCGGCATCCGCATGTTGCCGGTGGTGGACCGCGCCGGCGACGCCACGTTCCGCCAGATCCTGGCCTACAGCGCGGCGCTGATTCCTGCCAGCCTCCTTCCGGCGGTTGCAGGCATGGCCGGCATTTTGTATTTTTACGGCGCGCTGCTGATGGGCGTAGCCATGATGCAGGTGAGCCTGTGGGCCGCGCGTTCGCGCACCAACCAGCGCGCCAAGTGGCTGATGCATGCCACGGTGATTTACATTCCTTTGCTGCTCGCACTGCTGATGTGGGAGAAAACGCCGCGATGAGTGTCGCGAGAGAACTCGCGCAACAAAAAATGACGATGAACAACGCCGCCATGACTCCGAAACAAGAATCGCTGATGCTCGCCGGGATTTGCCTGTTCATGCTGCTGCTGGCCCTGGGCGGGCTGGCTTACGGCGTGGCCACCGGGCTGATCTTTGCCTCCGACGCGCTGCTCACTCTCGACGGCATCCTGCTGGTGCTGATCTGCCTCTCGATTCTCGTCACCTTCGGCGGCCTGCTGCTGAATCTCGCGGTGTGCAGCGGCTGGCTGCGCCGCAAGCCGGCGGCCAAGGAAGACAAACCGGCTGGATCAGCCGGGCCGTCCGGGCCGTCGTCGTAGCCGGCTTCCGCCTGCGCCCGACCCGATTTCACGGAGCTGTAGATTGCTTTCTCATGCCGCCCTCAATGCATCGCTCAATGCCGCCGCTGCGGTGTTTCTGGTAGCCGGCTTCGCCATGATTCGCGCGCGGCGCATCCAGGCGCATCGCGCGTGCATGGGCACGGCATTTGCCCTTTCCACCGCCTTCCTCGTGTCCTATGTGATTTACCACCTGCAAGTCGGCTCGGTGTCCTTCGCCGGGCAGGGGTGGATTCGGCCGGTTTACTTTGCGCTGCTGATTAGCCATATCCTTCTGGCCGCGGCGATTCTGCCCCTGGCGCTGGTGACGCTGGCGCGCGCGCTGCGCGAACGCTTCGATCAGCACCGCGCCATCGCACGATGGACGCTGCCCATCTGGCTCTATGTCTCGCTCACCGGCGTGGTCATCTACTGGCTGCTATATCACGCTTACGGGCCCGCTACGTGATGTTTGCATCCGCTTCAACCACACCTCCACCCGCTCCGGCAAAACCCGGAATGCCGCTGCGCTGGACCTACGCCGTGCTGATCCTCGCGTTTCTTTTTGTGCTGATGCCGTTCCTGTTCTGGCAGCAGACGTGGTTTGGCAGCCCGCTCACCGACGAAGAGCTGGCTAAGAGCTTCGCCGACGTCGAGCACCCCCGCAAAATTCAACACGCGCTGGTGGAGGTAGAGAAGCGCATCTCGCAGGGCGATGCCTCCGCCGCGCGCTGGTATCCCGACGTCATCGCGCAGGCGGAAAGCAAAGTCCACGAGCTGCGCATGACCGCGGCGTGGGTGATGGGCCAGGATAACAAAATCCCCGAGTTTCACGATGCGTTGCTGCGGCTGCTGCGCGACTCCCACCCCATGGTGCGGCGCAACGCTGCGCTGGCATTGGTGCGCTTCGGCGACGCTTCCGGGCACGACGAGGTGATCGGTCTGCTGCTGCCGTATGCGATGAAGTCGCCGGCGGCGGGTGCGCTCGATCAGCGCTTACAAGTCGGCGACACCGTCAATCCGGGCACGCTCGTCGGTCGCGTTACCGCGGGCGATCAGGAAACCGAAATTCGCGCCGACGTGCCGGGCACGCTGGAGCAGTGGCTTGTCGGCGAAGGCGCTGCGGTGCAAGCAGGGCAGGGAATTGCCAGGCTGGGGCCGGATCAAAGTTCCGTGTGGGAAGCGCTGCGCGCGCTGGTGTTGATCGGCCGCGCAGAAGATTTGCCCATCGTCGAACGCTACACCAGCCGCTTCGGCGATGCCCCGGAATCCATCCAGCAGCAAGCCCGCGCCACCGCGCAGGCCATCCGCAAGCGCGCCTCCGAGTAGGGGCAGGCCCCCGTGCCTGCCCCTGGTTCGTTGCGCGTCGCAGCAGAGCACGCGGAGTGCGGGCAACGCGTCCGCGCGTCGCCGCAAATCAGCAAATCAAAAGGGCGGCCACAGGGGGCCGCCCCTACAATCCCATCTGCGTGAATCTTGTTTTGATCTGCGTTTATCTGCGTTGCGTCGTCAGTAGGTGAGCGCACCGTACTCGGCTTCGAACTCCGGCGTAGGAACCATGTCGATCGCGTCCCACGGGCAGCCCTCGAGGAATGCGCCGTCGGGGCCTTTGCTGATGCACAGCTTGCACCCGATGCACAGCAGCGGGTCCACTTCGATGCGCCCGGCCGGCGGATGATCCACGTCGGGCACCCAGAACATGCACGCGGGGACGGGGCAGTAGTCGATGCAGGCAGGCGAGCCGGAGCAGCCGGTGCAGCACTCATTGATCACCGCAATAATGTGCGGCTTGCGCTTCCGCTTGTTGGCAGCCGTCGTGCCCGCCGACATCGGAAAGCTCTTCGGCACTTCGCCGGCTTCGTACTGTTCAACGGGGTAGAGTTCCGCCACCGTGCAATCCTCTCCACTGCAAGTTTAGCGTGCGGGTGCGTACTTCCTGCGATGCACATTGTATTCTGCCAAAGTGTACCGGGCGGCGCAACCGTCGGTTCGCCGGATCGTGCCGGCTTGGCTATGGATGGCTGCGCCGGGTCATGTTGTGCGCGACAGCAAGCAAAAGCTGGCGTTGGCGGTCCGTCATACGAGCCAGCGCGTGGCAAAGGCGGGCCAGCAGGCGAGCCTCTTGGCCTTTGTTGCCCCAAATGCGTTCCCGAGACTGGGACACGGGCAGCGGCTTTACCTTGGGAGGCGCGTCGCCTTCGTAGAAGAGCTGGTAAAGCGGTATCTCCAGGGCGCGAGCGAATTTCTCCAGAGTCTCCAAAGAAGGCACCGTGTGCCCATTCTCGACGCGAGACACGTACGCGCGAAGCAGGCCGGTGCGATGCTGAATGTGCCCCTGACTGAGGTCCTTCGCTTCACGAACGGCGCGGATGCGCTCACCGATAAGCATAGGCGAATCCTATAACGTTGGGTGGCCGGATTCAATGACTCATGCGGCGGCGCTCACCGCATCGCGGCAATCACCGCTTCGGCGAATTGTTTGGTGCTGGCGCTGCCGCCTACATCGGCGGTCAGCGTTTTTCCTTCGCGATAGACTTTGTGCAGCGCAGCCTCGACGCGGCGCGCGGCGGCCGTTTCGCCGATGTGGTCGAGCATCATGATGCCGCTCATCAGCACCGCCGTCGGATTGGCGACCCCCTTGCCCGCGATGTCCGGCGCGGTGCCGTGGACGGCTTCGAAAATCGCCGCATCTTCGCCAATATTCCCGCTGGGCACTACGCCCAATCCACCCACCAACCCCGCCGCGAGATCGCTCATAATGTCGCCGTAAAGATTGGTGAGCAACAGCACATCGAACTGGTGCGGATTGAGCACCATTTGCATGCAGGCATTGTCTACGATCACTTCGCGGTATTCCACCTCCGGATACTGCGACGCGACGTTGCGCACCGAGGCGAGAAACAGGCCGTCGGACAGCTTCATGATGTTGGCCTTGTGAATCGCCGCGATCTTCTTGCGACCGTGCTTGCGCGCGTACTCGAAGGCGAACTTCGCCACGCGCGTGGACGCTTTTTCGGTGATGATCTTCAGGCTCTCCACCACACCCGGCACGATGGTGTGCTCGAGGCCGGCGTACAAGTCTTCGGTGTTTTCACGCACGATCACCAAATCGATGTTTTGAAAGCGCGACTTCACCCCTTCCAGATTTTTTACCGGGCGCAGGTTCGCGTAGAGCGTCAGCGCCTTGCGCAATCCCACGTTGATCGACGGCGGCCCTTGCGCGATGGGCGTGGCGATCGGCCCCTTCAGCGCCACTCGATTACGGCGCACGGACTCCACCACGCCGGCATGCAGAAACTCACCGCCGCGCCGCTCAGCCTGCGGACGCGCCTCCACCTGCTCCCATGCGATCTCGACCCCGGAAGCGTCGATGATCTCGCGCGCCGCCTGCGTCACTTCCGGGCCGATCCCATCGCCGGGAATCAGCGTAATGGTATGCTTCATCTGGCTCGCGCCCTCATCGCACACGCCGCTTCGAATGTAGCGGCGACCTTTAGGTCGCCACCCTTGCCGGCCACGTCAGCCTAATCGCAAGCACAACAATCTTCTAAGGTCCACGACAGCCGCGAAGCGAGCCGTCATTGTAAGAGAAAACGGATCGATTGTGTACAAACGCGGTGTAACTTTGCCGTGGAAGCGGGACGGCCGCAGGATGCATCCAACCGATTGTGCTGGCGTCGGCCGCGAAAAGCACGTGACCGTAAGTGCTTGGGCGCCATTCGCATCCGGCCGGTGTCGCAGGCGCGCACATTTTTGGTATAATACGCTTGAAAGCAGGGGACGACGTGGCGCGAGCGCCCCTCTCAGGAGGAAGCAGAGCAATGATTGAGATTACGCCGGTCGCGGTGGACAAAGTGAAGGAAATTATGGGCCAGCAGAACCCGACGCCGACCGCTTTGCGTGTGGCCGTGGTGGGCGGGGGCTGCTCCGGCTTTCAGTATCACATGGCCTTCGAGAACAGCGAGAACGGCACTGACAACGCCTACGAATTTGGCGGGCTCAAGGTGTACGTGGATCAAATGAGCGAGATGTATCTGGAAGGCGTGACCATCGACTACGTCGAGTCGCTGGAAGGCGCCGGCTTCAAGTTCAACAACCCCAACGTCAAGAGCACCTGCGGCTGCGGCTCCTCGTTCCAGGCGTAGCCGCTAACAGTTCACAGCGCACAGCATACAGCCAATCGCTTACAGGCCCACTGGTTTCCGCCGCGGCGGTTTCGCGCCATTGCGCGCGTCCGCAGCGACAGATCTCATTTCCTTCGTTCGAACCAAATTCACAAAGCGCTCCTATTCCCGCAGCAATTTCTGCACGGCCCCGAACAACGCGCCGTTGGTGGAGACACCGCTGCCGCCGCGCGTGGTGCGCGCGCCGCGCCAGTCGGTGAAGCTTCCTCCGGCTTCCTCGAGAATGGGCAGCAGCGCGCAAGCGTCCCACTCATGCAGCACGGGATCGAGCATGATCTCCGCGCGGCCGGTGGCCACCAGCGCATGGCCGTAGCAATCGCCCCACGAGCGCTCGAATTTCGTAGCGCGCCGTAGCTTCTGGAATTCCTCTTCGCGGCCAGCCGGCGCAAAGCCGCGCGGATCGGTGTAGAGCAAAGTAGCGTCTTCGAGGCGCGCGACCGATGAGACGCGAGCGCGCCTTTCGCCAAAGCCCGGCTGCACAGAATTGCTCCACCATGCGCCGCCGCCGCGGCGCGCCCACACTGTTTCCGCCAGAGCAGGGAAGTGCAGCACGCCCATCTGCGATTCGCCTTCGTGTTCGAGCGCAACCATCACGCCCCAAAGCGGCGAGCCGCGGATGAAGGATTGCGTGCCATCAATGGGATCAAGCAGCCAGCGATAGGCTGAGCCTTCACGCACGGCGCCGAACTCTTCGCCTAAGATTGCGTGCTCTGGGAACCGCGCTTCGATGCGCCGGCGCAGGCAGTCCTCCGCCTCGCGATCGGCTATGGTGACGGGGGAGCGGTCGGCCTTCGTTTCCACGTGAACACTCGCGCGAAAGTGGCGCAGCGCGATCTCGCCAGCTTCGCGCGCGGCTGTGAGGGCCAAATCCAGCATCTGATCGAATGACGTGGCGGGCATGTTCTTCGCAGTTGCGCGTGCCGCCCCAAAGCCGGCAGGCGGAAGGCTACAGCTTACAGTAATGGGGCTGCGTCCGCCGTCGGCGGAATTGCTGTAGACTGATTCGTCGCAACTTCTCAGTTGGGGAACGGACAGACGAGGACGTCTGTCCTACCGGGCATGAAAATCGCGCTGGCACAATTTAATCCTACAGTGGGCGATTTCGCGGGCAACGCGGCGCGCATAACGGAATTAGCGTGCCAGGCGCGGCAGCGCGGCGCCGAGCTCGCCGTGTTTTCTGAGCTGTGCTTGTGCGGGTATCCACCGCAGGATTTGGTGGAGCGCCCCGCCTTCGTCGAGCGCAATCAGCAGGCGCTGGCAGAACTGGCGGCGCAAATCCCGCTGCCGTCCATCATCGGCTACGTGGGCAAGGCGCCCAGCCGCGCCGGGAAGCCCGTAGCCAACGCCGCCGCCTTAGTCGCTGACGGCAAGGTGCAGTTCGAACAGCAAAAAATGTTGCTACCCACCTACGACGTTTTTGACGAGTCGCGCTACTTTCAGCCGGCGCAGTCGCAGTCCGTTTTTGCGCTGGGCAACACACAACTCGGCATCACTATTTGCGAGGACATTTGGAATGACAAGAACTTCTGGGCCAAACACCTCTACGCGCGCGATCCGGTGACCGAGTTGGTGGGGCAGGGGAGCTCCGTGCTGATCAATATTTCCGCGTCGCCTTACACGCTGGAGAAGCGCGCGCTGCGGCTGGAGATGCTGCGCGCGCTCGCGGTGCGCCACAAACTGCCGGTCATGTACGTGAACCAGGTGGGCGGGAACGACAGCCTGGTAT
>JBOGNS010000512.1:0-4281 GCA_050747305.1 Candidatus Acidiferrales bacterium
ACCCTGGTTCCGCCTCGGGCCAGCGCTGATCGGCCACCAGGGTGTTGTATCCGAGCCGCGCCCAGCAGTCCTCCGCCAGATGCGGCACCATCGGCGCGGCCATCTGCACCAGCAGCTCCGCGGCTTCCCGGATGGCCCAATCAAGGCCATCTCCCGACTTTTCCAGGGCGGCCGAAAGGGCATGGGTCAGCTCGTAGATCTGCGCCACGCCAACGTTGTATCGCAGACCCCCTATGGTCTGGCTAACGGTGTTGAGCGCCCTGTGGGCGGCCTTGCGCAGCTCCTGCGCCTCAGGCCCCAGCTGGGGCGGACTGCCGTTCAGCATCGGCGCGCCGCGTTCCACGACCTGGTCGATCAGCCGGGAGATGCGCTGAACCTGGCGGCCGGCGCCTGCAACCCCTGCGTCGGTCCAGATGATATCGCGATCGGGCGGGCTGTCGGAGACGATGAACAGCCTCGCCGTGTCGGCGCCGTAGTGGGCGATGATGTCGTCGGGATCGACCACATTCTTGCGCGACTTGGACATCTTCTCGATCGGCCCGATCTCGACCTTGCGGTTGGTGGCAATCGAGAACGCCTTGCGGTCCGGCCCGTCGCCTTCGAAGCGCACCTCCGCCGGGGTCAGCCAGTCGCCGTTCTCGCTGCGGTAGGTCTCGTGCACGACGATGCCCTGCGTGAACATCGACGTGAACGGCTCGTCGAAGGTCACGTGCCTGGTTGCTTTCATCCCGCGCGTGAAGAAGCGCGCGTAAAGCAGGTGCAGGACGGCGTGCTCCTTGCCGCCGATGTACTGGTCGACCGGCGCCCAATATTTCAGTGCCTTCTTGTCGGTCGGCGTGTCCGCCCTGGGGGCGGTGAAGCGGAACTGATACCAGGAGCTGTCGACAAAGGTGTCCATGGTGTCGGTCTCGCGCACCGCCGGCTGGCCGCACTTGGGGCAGGCCACGTGCTTCCAGGTCGGGTGGTGGTCGAGCGGGTTGCCCGGCTTGTCGAAGCCCACGTCCTCGGGCAGCTCCACCGGCAGCTGGTCGTAAGGCACCGGCACGATGCCGTCCGTCTCGCAGTGGATGACCGGGATGGGGCAGCCCCAGTAGCGCTGGCGCGAGATCAGCCAGTCGCGCAGGCGGTAGTTGACCTTGCGCGCGCCGATGCCGCGCTCCTCCAGCAGGTCGGCCACCCTCTCCTTCGCCGCCTCGATGGAGAGCCCGTCGAGGAGCTCGGAGTTGATCATGGTGCCTTCGCCCAGATAGGCCTCCGCCCCGATCGCGAAGGCGCTCGGATCGGCCCCCGGTGGCAGCACCACGGGCACCACCGGGCGGCCGTACTTGCGGGCGAAATCGAGGTCGCGCTGGTCGTGCGCCGGGCAGCCGAAGATGGCGCCGGTGCCGTAGCCCATGACGATGAAGTTGGCGACGTAGACCGGCAGCTTCACGTCGGGCCTGAAGGGATGCGCGGCGACAATGCCGGTGTCGAAACCCTTCTTCTCGGCCTTGGCCAGCGCCTCCTCGCTGGTGCCGATCTTGCGGCACTCCTCGATGAAGGCCTCCAGATCCTCGTTCTTCTTGGCGAGGTGGGCGCTGAGCAGGTGCTCGGGCGAGATCGCCATGAACGAAGCGCCGAAGATCGTATCGTGCCGTGTGGTGAACACCTCCAGGACGGCAAGCTTCTTCGGCAGCTTGCTGCCCTCCAGCGCAAACCGCATGTTGGCGCCGACCGATTTGCCGATCCAGTTTCGTTGCTGTGCGCACACGAAGTCCGGCCACTTGCCCGCAAGGCCGTCCAGCGCCGCCAGCAGCTCGTCGGCGAAGGCCGTAATCTTGAAGAACCACTGCGTCAGCTCGCGCTGCTCGACCGCCGCGTTCGAGCGCCAGCCGCGTCCGTCGATCACCTGCTCGTTGGCCAGCACCGTCTGGTCCACCGGGTCCCAGTTGACCTTGGCGGGCCCGCGGTAGGCGAGCTTCTTCTTCAGGAAGTCCAGGAACAGCCGCTGCTGGTGCACGTAGTAGCTGGGATCGCAGGTCGCGAACTCGCGGTTCCAGTCGAACGACACGCCCATGGCCTTGAGCTGGCCCCGCATGGTGTCGATGTTCTCGTAGGTCCACGTGCGCGGGTGCACCTTGCGCTCCATGGCGGCGTTCTCGGCCGGCAGGCCGAAGGCGTCCCAGCCCATGGGGTGCAGCACGTTGAAGCCCTTGGCGCGCATGTAGCGGGCCATCACGTCGCCCAGCGTGTAGCAGCGCACATGGCCCATGTGGATGCGTCCCGACGGGTAGGGGAACATCTCGAGCTGGTAGCGCTTCGGCCGCTTGCTCTTCTCGTCGGTGCGGAAGGTGCCACGCTCCTCCCACACCTCCTGCCAGTGCCTTTCGCGCACGGGCGCGTTGTAGCGTTCGCTTGCCATGGGCCGCATCTCTAGGGGTTAAGCCGCGAGGGCTGGTTAATGGCCGATGCGGCCTCCGGCGGTCAAGAGAACGGAGGCGAGCAGGCGGGCCCAACCCATATGTCGGCAAAACCATAAAATACCGACATATATCTGTTGACATGTCGGTGGCGCCGACATATCCGGTGCGATGTGTCGGCGAAATGAAAATTTGTCGACATGTCGAGAGCGACATGTCGTTGCCGACGACATATCCGGTCGGACGTGTCGGCAGAATCGGAATTTCCAGACATATGCTTGATCCGAAGCGCCCCTACAACGACCTGCCGCCGCTGCCGCCGCGAACGGACCTGGAGACCCGGTCCGTGCTCAAAAAGTGCGTGGCTGCACGCACAGCGCTGGCCGAGCTTCGGCTGGCCGGAAATCTGATCCCCGATCAGCGCGTGCTCATTCACGCCATCCCCAACCTCGAAGCCCGGGCCAGCTCGGCCATCGAGAACATCGTCACCACGAACGCCGCCCTCTTCAGGCAAGCGAGCCTCGGCGACGACGAAGCCACGCCGGCGACCAAGGAGGCAGCCCGCTACCGCACCGCGCTCTACGAGGGCGTCGATGCCCTCAAGAGCCGGCCGCTCTCGACCAGGATCGCCGTCGATGTGTGTCGTGCCATCACCGGAATTGGGCTGGACGTTCGCCGCACGGCGGGCACCACACTGGCCAACAGCCATACGGGCGAGGTGATCTATACGCCCCCGGAAGGTGAGGCGCGACTGCGCGAGATGCTGTCGAACTGGGAGAAGTTCGCCAACGGAAGTCCGGAGCTGGACCCGTTGGTGCGAATGGCCGTTCTCCACTACCAGTTCGAGGCCATCCACCCCTTTCCCGACGGCAACGGACGGACGGGCCGCATCCTCAACATCCTGAGCCTGATCCAGGATGGGCTGCTGGACAGTCCGACGCTCTACCTCAGCAGATATATCCTGAGCACCCGCGGCGACTACTACCGCCTGCTTGCACGGGTAACCACGAACGAGGAGTGGGAGCCCTGGACCCTGTACGTGTTGGGCGCCGTCGAAGAAACGTCGGGCTGGACGACCCGGAAAATCAGGGCCGTGCGGGCCCTCATGGACGAAACGATCGCCTATGCGCGCGTGACAGCCCCGAAGCTGCCGCACGCCGTGGTCGAGCAGATCTTCACCTACCCCTACACACGCATTGCCAACTTGGTTGCGCAAGGCATCGCCGGGCGGGAGGCGGTTTCGAAGTATCTGAAGGAACTCGTCAGGCTCGGCGTGCTGGAGGAGGAGAAGGTCGGGCGCGACAAGGTCTTCCTGCATCGCAAGTATGTCGACGTGCTGTTCGACGAGGGGCACACCTTTCAGCCCTACCCACGGCCGCAGCGGGGCGCGGCCGAGCGTGTCGAGCGAACACGCAGGTAAACTCCGCGCTGCGGCAGGCGGCAACTCTTTCGCTCCTGCGGCGGCAACGATCGCGGCCAGTCGCCTACGCCGCAGGCTTCAGTCGCACGCCGTCGGGCACGGGGAGCGGCGGGTTGGCGCTCTCGAGAAACTCCACCGTGGTGAACAGGAGCTCGGTATCGCCGATGTTCTCCACGCTGTGCAGCAGGTATTCGCCGGGCCCGTAGGTCAGGTGCCTGGTGTGGCCTGGATAGTGCACCGTGTCGGTGATGCTGCCGTCCTCGAAATAGTTCCGCGCCGTGCCGTGGCTGTGGCAGGTCCAGAAATAGTCGAGCACGTGGCGGTGGAAGGTGCAGCGCTTGCCGGCCGGAATCATCAAATGCCAGACGCGCACCCTGTCGGTCTCCGACACCAGCACGCTGCCGACGATCGGACTGAAGCGGTTGTCCTCCAGCTCCTGCTGCAGCTCGATCGGCCAATGCG
>JBOGNS010000513.1:0-4506 GCA_050747305.1 Candidatus Acidiferrales bacterium
CGAACGCATTCCGGGCAGTGGCGCAACTTCACGCGATTTGTCGGGCGATTCACTCACGGACTGGGCACGCTCTCGCTCACCGGCTGGCTGCGCGCGCTTTCGTTGCCCGCGCGGTCGGTGGCGGTCACCCGCCAGCTATAGCGCCGGCCGGGGGCTAACCATGTATCACGGAAAGCGGGCGTGGGCAACAATTCCGGGGTGATTTTTTCCTCGGACGTTCCATCCGAACGATAGACGGTGTAACCGGCCAGATCCATCTCAGTGCTGATGCCCCAGGAAAGCTCCACGTGCGCGGGAGTCTCTGCCGTCGCAGGCACCGGCACCGCCACCAGATTAACCGGGGCCGACGGCGCAAACGTGTCGCGCGGCGCCACGGCCACCGGCTGGGAATCGGCCGATTCCACCGACTCCGCGCCATGCTGCGCCACGCTGTGCACCGTGTAAATGTAGCCGCGACCCCACTCGACTTGCGCGTCGCTCCACTCCGCCGACGGCGCCACGGCCAGCAAGCGCGGCGGCGCAGCCAACTCCGCCTTCGCGGGCTCGGCCAGCGCTTCGCTTTCTTTCCCTGCCGCCACCAGCGCGCGATACACGCGGTAGCCCGCCACTGCCTGGCTCGCCGACGGCGCCGCTGCGGTCCAAGCCAGCTCGATTCCCGCTTCCGTCACGGTGGCGCGCAAGCCGCTAACCGGCGGCGGTACCGGCAGCACACGCAGCGCCACCACATTCGACGGTGCCGAATTGCGCCGCGCCTCCGCTCCCGCGCGCGTGCGCACCGCATACACCCACTCGTCGCCACCGTGCGCCCGCAAATCCTCCGGCTGCACCGGATCTTCAAACCGCATCCGCCGCGGCCCCGCCGTGCCGGCATCTAGGAGATAGCTCTCCACCAGCGCCGAGGGCACGGTGTAGATCAACTGCTCCGGCGCGCGCACTTGCGAGGGCGCCGCGCCCGCCGGCGCGTACCCGCGATAAATTTCGACTTCGGGGAATTGCTCGAGCGCCTTGCCGTCGTTGGTGCGCACAGGCAGGGTGAAGATGAGCACCACTTTCGCGCCGCTTTGCTGCGCCGCTAAATCTGTCACCGCCGCCGGCGTCACCGGCTGCGGCGGGCGCGGATCCCCGGGCGCGCCGCAGGCGCAAAGGCAAAAGGCAAAAGTAAGAAGTAAAAAGCAGACACCGCCGCCGGCGTCCTTTTTGCCTTTTGCCTTTTTCATTTTTCCTTTTGCTAGAGGATGTAACGGCTGAGGTCCTGGTCTTTCACGATGTCCGACAGGTGCTTTTCCACGTAATCGCGATCGATCTTCACGTTTTTCTTCTTTAGCTCCGGCGCTTCAAAAGACAGTTCGTCGAGCACCTTCTCCAAAATCGTGTGCAACCGCCGCGCGCCGATGTTCTCCGCCTGGTCGTTCACTTGCGCGGCGAAACTGGCCAGCGAATCAATCGCGTCGTCGCCGAAGGTGAGCTTCACGCCTTCCGTCTCCAGCAGCGCCTGATATTGCTTGATCAGCGCGTTCTTGGGTTCGGTGAGGATGCGAACGAAATCCTCCTGCCCCAGCGAGCTCAGCTCGACGCGAATCGGAAAACGTCCCTGCAATTCCGGGATCAAGTCCGCCGGCTTGCTCACGTGGAACGCGCCCGCCGCCACAAACAAAATGTGATCGGTGCGGATCATCCCGTAGCGCGAGTTCACCGTAGTGCCTTCCACAATCGGCAGAATGTCGCGCTGCACGCCTTCGCGGCTTACGTCCGGCCCGTGCCCCGCTTCGCGGCCGGCAATCTTGTCGATCTCGTCGATAAAGATGATGCCCATCTGCTCGGCGCGGTCCACCGCCAGCCGCGTGACCTGATCCATGTCAATCAACCGGCTTTCTTCTTCCTGAATCAGGTAATCCATCGCGTCGGCCACGGACATCTTGCGCTTCTTCTTCACTTGCCCGAAGAAGCCGGAGAGCATGTCTTTCACGTTGATGTCCATCTCCTCCACGCCTTGCGAGGAGACGATTTCAAAAGCGGGCACCGAGCGCTCCCGCACTTCCATCTCCACCATGCGCTGGTCGAGCTTGCCGTCGCGCAATTGCTGCCGCAGCTTGTCGCGCGTGCGCTGCACCGCTTCGCGCTGCGCGGCTTCCGCTTCGCTGCCGTGCGTCTCCAGAGTGGTCGGCGGCAGCAGTAAATCCAGCAGCCGCTCTTCCGCCGACTGCTCGGCGCGCTCCGCCACTTCATCCAGCTTTTCTTCGCGCACCATTTCGATCGACGTTTCCACCAGATCGCGCACCATGCCTTCCACGTCGCGCCCGACGTAGCCCACCTCGGTGTACTTCGACGCTTCCACTTTCACGAACGGGCAGCCCGCCAGCCGGGCCAGCCGGCGCGCAATCTCCGTCTTGCCCACTCCGGTCGGCCCGATCATCAAAATATTCTTCGGCAGGACTTCTTCGGCCATCTCCGCGCTCAGTTTTTGCCGCCGCACGCGGTTGCGCAGCGCAATGGCTACCGCGCGCTTCGCCGGCCCCTGCCCGATGATGTACTTGTCCAGCTCCAGCACGATTTCGCGCGGAGTTAAATCATCAAATGAGGGCAGCGGCTCCGGTTCCGGCTCCGCCTGTGCCTGTTGTTGTCCCGCCATGTACAGCACCATCGGTGTTTCCCTTTCTGAAGCAAGCCCTCACTTCAGCCCGGCGATTGGGCAGCGTTGCAACTCACATCCCCTCCGGGCCCGCGGGGCGCGGACTGGCCTGAGGCGTCGCCGCGCCTAAAGCTCTTCAATCGTGAAATTCCCGTTCGTAAATATGCAAATCTCGCTCGCGATGCGCATCGCTTCCGCGGCAATCTCTTTCGCGCTCATCTTGGTATTCTTCGCCAGCGCCCGCGACGCCGCCAGCGACGCTGTGCCGCCCGATCCGATCGCGCACATCCCGTCGTCCGGCTCGATAATGTCCCCCGCGCCGGAAAGCAGGAAGGTCTGCTTCGCGTCGGCCACCATCAGCAGCGCCTCCAGATGCCGCAGGGAGCGGTCGGTGCGCCAGTCCTTCGCCAGCTCTACCGCCGAGCGTTGCAAGTTGCCGTGATACTCTTCCAATTTGGTTTCGAAGCGGGTGAAGAGCGAAAGCGCATCCGCCGTCGAACCGGCAAACCCCGCGATGATTTTGTCGTTGTACAGCCGTCGGATTTTCTTCGCCGAATGCTTCACCACATTGTCGCCGAGGGTCACCTGACCGTCGCCGGCCATCACCACATGCCCGTCGCGCCGCACGCACAATACCGTGGTGCCGTGCATCACATCCCGCCGTTCATGCCGCGATGCGCGCTTCCCCAGTTGTGTCCACCGTGCCATGGGCGTCCGATGATTATACCCCGCGCGCCCCGCCGGGGCGTAACGGCGGGGCATGCGCCCGGTTTCTCGCCGGCTTTATGAGATGAGATACAATCTCACCCCATGCGCCAGGCCAACCAAGACCATATGCGCATCCTGCGCGACATTTTCCTGTATGCACAAACCTAGACTCGCTGCCTCTGTGCGCGCCTTGCACCAGCCCGGCGCACCTTACATGGTGTCCGGCGGCGCCGCATCCTCCAAGAGTGCGTGGCGCACCGTGAAGGAAGGGTCGGCATGAAATTGCTGGTCACCGGCGGCGCGGGCTACGTGGGCAGCGTGGTGACGGCGCAACTGCTGAATGCCGGACACACCGTCGTGGCCTTCGATAGCCTGCATCGCGGCCACCGCTCCGCGCTGCCCCCAAACATCGAGCTGATCACCGGCGACCTCAGCGACCGCGCCGCCATTGAATCCGCCCTGCAAAAGCATCGCTTCGATGCCGTGCTGCACTTTGCCGCGCTGATCGAAGCCGGCGAATCCATGCAGGCCCCCGAGCGCTATTTCCGCAACAATTCCGTCAATACGCTGAACCTGCTGGAAGCGATGCTCGCGCATGGCGTCAAGCGCTTCGTCTTTTCCTCCACCGCCGCGCTCTACGGCAATCCGGAGCGCGTCCCCATCGAAGAAGATTCCCCGTTGCGCCCCACCAACGTCTACGGGGAATCGAAACTGCTGGTGGAGCGGATGCTCGCGTGGTTCCATCGCATCCATGGATTGCGCTACGCCAGCCTGCGCTACTTCAATGCTGCCGGCGCGTCAGGCGAGCTGGGCGAAGATCACCGTCCCGAATCGCATTTGATTCCGCTAGTGTTGCAAGTCGCGCTCGGCAAGAGCGAAAAGATTTCGGTGTTTGGAACCGACTACCCCACGCCCGACGGCACCTGCGTCCGCGACTATATTCACGTAGCCGACCTCGCCTCCGCCCATCTGCTCGCCCTGGAGGCGCTCGGCGACGCGCGCGGCGACCAGCCGCTCATCTACAATCTCGGCAATGGCCGCGGCTTCAGCGTACGCGAAGTGATCGCCGCCGCGCGACGCGTCACCGGCCACGCCATCCCGCACGTAGATGCCCCGCGCCGCCCCGGCGACCCCGCGGTGCTCGTCGCCAGCTCCGAAAAGATTCGCCG
>JBOGNS010000514.1:0-2761 GCA_050747305.1 Candidatus Acidiferrales bacterium
AAGGCGGCTTCGGCGTATTGCCATAAACACCAAGCCGCGCGAGCAAGTCCGCAAAATTGATCCCGATGGCGCGCACACGAACCAGCACTTGACCGGCCTTCAGCGCCAGCTCCGCCGCTTCGCGCCACTGCATGACTTCCGGCGGCCCATACCGCGTCACCACCATCGCTCGCATTGCATCCTCCCAAACTTTCTAGCGTCTCCTCGTGCGGCAGTTGGCCCTTGCAGCTTTCCGCTGTCGGCTGTTAGCTGTCAACTGTCATCTCGTTTTTTCTTTTTCCTTTTACCTTCCCTATAATCCCGTCCATGCAGGACGCTTACCCCGCACCGGAAAACGGCGGGAACATATTCGACTGGATCGGGCATTTCTACTATCCCTGGGGCATCGTCCTCCAGGTGCTGGCGCTGATCCACCTGATCAAGCGGCGCGGCGCTTTCTATTGGTACTACATTATTCTGATTGGCGGCGGGCTGGGCGCCATCGCCTACTTCCTGGTGGAAATTGTGCCCGAGTTGGGGCTGCTGCGCGCATCGTTCGCACGTCACGGCCGCAAGGCGCAGATCCAGAAACTCGAAAGCGCCATCGTCGACAACCCATCGGCCGGCAATCTCGAAGATTTGGGCGAGCTTTACTGGGATCAGCAGGAATACACGAAAGCGCGCGACGCCTTTAGCCGCGCCATCACTGCCCGCAGCGATTCCCCGCATGCCTTCTACCGCCGCGGCCAATGCGCGCTCGCGCTTGCCGATTATCCTGCCGCCATCGAAGACCTCGAGCGGGTGGTCGCGCAGGATGCCAAGTTCGATTACCACCAGGCCGCCGCATCGCTCGCCTTCGCGCATGGCAAGGCCGGCGACCCGGCGCGCGCCGACGCGCTTTTCCAGTTCGTCGCGCCGCACACCACCAGCCTCGAAACACTCTACCAGTATGCCGCCTTCCTCAAAGCGCAGAATCGCTGCGAGGATTCGCGGGAGTGGGCGCAGCGCGTTCTCGATAAGAAGCGCTCGCTGCCCCGTTACATGCAGCGCGTGCAGCGACCGTGGTTCAATCGTGCTTCCGCGCTGCTGAAGGAACTACGCTAAGCGGTGACTTGCTTGGCTTACTTCGCCGCGCCACTCTCGCGGAAGGAATACAGCGCACCGCGCGTGCGGATGTAGATGTGGCCATCGGCAATCGCCGGCGTGGCATAGCACAGGTCGTCGAGATCGCCCAAAGCAACCACCTCGAGACTGCCGCCCGGCTCCAGCACCGCCACTTTGCCCGACAAGCTCACGAAGTAAATCTTGCCGTCGCCGGCCACCGGCGAGGCGTAAAAGTTGTCCACCGCGCCCTGCAAGCGGCCCTGCGCGATCACTTCGCCCGACTGCGGCCGGAACGAGGTGACGATGCCGCCGTCGTTCACCATGTAGAGCACGCCCTTATAGAGCAGCGGTGAGGGAAGTTGCGGCACGGCGCGATGATACTGCCAGCGAAGGTTGCGCTTGCTCATGTCACCGCTGCCGCCGAGGCGTATCGCCAGCATGCCGTTGGTCGTGGCCATCGCCGCGCCGTAGTAGATCCAGTCGCCGGCATCCAGGGCGCCATCCCCAGCCAAGTCGATAAACGGAAAAAACGATTTCAGCCGCTCATCGGACGACACTTCGGACCGCGCGAGCCGTTGATCCTTGTCCGCGTCGTACTGGCCGAGCACAGTCTCAAACGCCGGAACTTGCACCTGACTGCCGGGATCGTTCTCAGACGAGCCGTAGCCATTTACATAGATCGTGTCGCCATCCATCACCGGCGTGGACTTCATTTCGAACGACAGCCCGCTCACCCACCACAGCTTCTTCCCGCTCGCCACATCGTAGGCGGTGAGCAGAAACGATCCGGGCACCAGTAGCTGCGTTCCGCCGCCGGCCGGCCGATAGAGAATCGGAGTGGAATGCCCGCTCTTTGCCTCCGCGCGGTCAATCTTCCACTGCACGCGGCCGTCGCTCGCGCCCACCGCCAGAATGAAAGAATTGGTGCTCTGATCGCAGACCAGAATCACGCGACCATCAACCACAATCGGCGATGCCCCCATGCCGTAAATATTGTTAAACGGGCCGAGCGGCAGCCGCCAAAGCTCCTTGCCGGCAAAATCGTAGGCCAGCAGGCCGAAGTCGGGAAAGAAAACGAACACCCGCTTCCCATCCACGGCCGGGCTGGGCGATGACGGGTTATTGCGCGGATGCAGCTTTTCGCTGCGCTGGCGCGGCGCTTCGCGCTGCCAGAGCATTTTTCCGGTCTTGCGGTCGAGGCTGATGGTGAGAAGCCGCTCGCCATCCGCCGCGGTGAGAAAAATTCGATTGCCGCTTAGAATGGGCGAGGAATGGCCCGCCGGCAGCGGCGTTTTCCATTCCACGTTTTTCCCCGGGCCGATTTCCGCCGGCAGCCGCTTCGTCTCTGCCACGCCCGAGCCGTTCGGTCCGCGAAAGCGGCTCCAATCGTCAGGTGCAGCCTCTGCTATCGCCGTCGTCCCCACCAGCAGGATAAGAAGTTGCCACGCAGCACGCCCGACGTTCCTGCCGTTAATACTTTCCATTTGGTTGCACATACTTTGTTTCGACGCTTTCCTCGCTGTTCGGTTTTTGCGCAGCGATTGTAGCAGGACGCCCAGGCTCCATCGATCCGAGTATTGAGTTGACACGCGCTTCGTGCCAGTCTGGAGGAAGCACGGCCGGCGCGGGATTTTGCAGCTTCAGCGGGCCTCCGCCTCATGCTCGTACTCCCTCCGCC
>JBOGNS010000515.1:0-17535 GCA_050747305.1 Candidatus Acidiferrales bacterium
GAAGCCAACAGGACAGCGGCTTTCAGCGTTCCGGCTGAGTGCCGAGTTCAAGATCAACCGGAAAGGATTTCCTGTAAGAGGAAAAAGAAGGATTTCTGAGTGTCACGGATCAATCTGAACGAGTACATGTCTGACCTTGCGAATGACGTTCGAAGCGGTGGCCGTCCCACGAGATGCCGTGAGAATGCCATGATCCGATCATTGTAAAGTTATGTCTGAGACCGGACACTAGCACAGGCCTTCGGAGGTTCCATGCCGACGCTGACTTGCCCACGCTGCGGCAGCGAGGATACTCGCAGCGTCCCCCTACTATATGAGCAGGGCACGTCAATCAAGAGAAGCATGTCAGTGTACGTTGATACTCGTGGCAACTATGGAGTGGTTCCCACGGCTGGCTCGAGTACGACGCTGGCAGCAAGAAAGCTTGCGCCACCACCCAAGAAAGACACAACGGGCGCGGCGTTCCTAGGTGCGATTGCGGGTGCAGTAGTCGGAGCGCTGTGTGGGTCGTTGATCGGTGCTCCGGAAGTTGGCCCGTATTCTCTAATCGGTGGGATAATTGGGGCAATCGGCTTCGGGTACATTGCATCTCAAAGAGCGACTGAGGAACGGGAACCCGCTCTTGCGGAATGGCAAAGCTCTTACCAATGTCAGCGATGCGGAAATGTCTTCTTGCCAGGCAGGAGTGACTTCGAGACCGTAGAACCTGATGTCGTTCAGTCACAATTCCCTCGTTAGACTTGCGCGTCTGCCGATCCTAGATTGAACTCAGGAGGGAAATCATGCGAAACAGAAGACGAATGCGGCCGGATTGGGATCAAGTCGGTGTAAAGGTGCAGCGCCTGCGCTGCACACGATGTGACAATATCGAAATGCTGGTTCTCTACGAGCCTGTCATGAGAAAGGGAAAGCACGAAATGAGAGTCGTTGCTCGTTGCCGCATCTGCGGTGAATGGGAGCGGCTAAAACTTGGTTACTAGAGCATGAAGATTCATGGAATCTGTCACCCTTATTGAGTGCCCGCGCGATGCTTGGCAGGGATTAGAGCAGTCTATCCCCACGGAAGAAAAGACTTCCTACTTGTGTAAGCTGATCAACGCCGGCTTTCGCCACATCGATGCGGTCAGCTTTGTTTCGCCGAAGCACGTGAAGCAGATGGCCGATTCTGAAGCGGTGATGGACGCGCTGCTGGAATCCGGCGCGCTGAAGACGGCGCCGGAAATTATCGGCATCGTGGTCAACGAAAAAGGCATGGAGCGCGCGCTGGCCTGTAGTGGCGTCACCACCATCGGCTACCCATATTCCATCTCCGCGTATTTTCGCCGCGCCAACGCCAACATGTCGCGCGCTGAATCGCGCGCGCTGGTGGAGACGCTGCGCATCGAAACGGAGCGCGCGCGCCGCGATCTGGTGATTTACATCTCGATGGCCTTCGGCAATCCCTACGATGAGCCGTGGGGGCCAGAAATTGTCGTTGATACGCTGGAGTGGCTCAAAGGCATCGGGGTGCGTACCGTATCGCTGGCAGACACCGTTGGGACGGCCACGCCGCAAGCCGTCAGCCAGCTTTTTCGCGACGTGCAAGCCGCCGCGCGCGGCATGGAACTCGGCGTGCACTTGCACAGTCGTCCCGAAGGGGCTGCCGAGAAAGTGCTGGCAGCATACGAGGCCGGCTGCCGCCGCTTCGATAGCGCACTCACCGGGCTGGGTGGCTGCCCTTTCGCCGGCGATCATCTCGTCGGCAACATCGCCACAGAAATCGTCGTGCCCACGCTGGCTGCCAAAGGCGCCGACACCGGCATCAATCCCGACGCGCTGGCGCCAGTCATCACGCTCTCTCGCAACATCGCCGCGAAGTACGGCATCCCGTCTGTGGTTCACTAGGTCGTTAGGTCAGTAGGTTTCCGTTTCAGGTTTCGGCTTTCACCTTCTTTCTCTGTGCCTTCTGCGCCTCCTCCGCGACCTCTGCGTTAATCTTTGACTTGTTTTCGAGTTCCCTTTTGACTTTTTACTTTTGCCTTTTTCCCCTATGCTCTCGCCATGCCCTACACTACGCTAGCGCTGGGAATCGCAGCCGCCATCGCCTCAATCACGCTGAATCGTCCGGAGAAGCGCAACGCCATCTCCACGCAAATGATCGAAGAATTGCTCGCTGCGCTCGACGAGTGCGAGCGCGCAGCCGCCGTGCGTGTAGTGATCATCACCGGCGCGGGCAAAGCTTTTTGCGCCGGCATGGACCTCGAAGGCCTGCAAGCGCTGGCGACGCAATCGCACGAGCAAAATCTCGAAGATTCGCGGCGCATGGCGCGCCTCTTCCGTGGCTTATACGACTTTTCCAAGCCGCTGATTGCAGCGGTCAATGGCGCTGCCATCGCCGGCGGCACCGCGATCGCCACGATATGCGACTTCACGCTCGCCGTGCCTGACGCGAAGTTCGGCTACACCGAGGTGCGCATCGGGTTTATCCCGGCGCTGGTTTCGGTTTTTCTGCGGCGGCAGGTTGGCGAGAAGCGCGCCCGCGATCTGCTGCTCACCGGCCGCATCTTCGATGCTACCGAAGCGCAAGCGATCGGTCTGGTCAGAGAGATTGTGTCGCCAGCAAAACTGATCGACCGCGCCCGCGAACTTGCCGCCACGCTGCTCGCAAACAGCCCCACTAGCCTTGCGCGCACCAAAGCGCTTCTTTCTGAAACGGACCGCGCCGGCCTGGATCGCGAAATCGAGCTGGCCATCGCCGCCAACGCGGCTATCCGCTCCACCGCCGACTTCCGCGAAGGTCTCGCCGCCTTTCTCCAGAAGCGCAGCCCGCAATGGAAAGGCGAGTAGTTATGGACGTGTTGATAGTTGAGAGTCGATAGTCCATAGTGCTTTACGCCGCCAGATCGAGCGCCGCTCAACGCGCCGCTCTTACTATCGACTGTCAACTATGGACTATGGACTCGTGCGTTTTGCTTCGTCACGACAAGTCCATTACACTTTGCTCTCTCATGCCTGACTTCCACGAAACCACATTGCGAGTGCGCTACGCGGAAACCGACCAGATGGGCGTGGTCTATCACTCGAATTTCGTGATTTGGTTCGAGGTGGGGCGCGTGGAGCTGCTGCGCTCGCTGGGCTTCTCCTACAAAGAGATGGAGCAGCAAGACGACACGCGCATCGTGGTGGTGAGCGTAAAGTGCGACTACAAAAAGCCCGCGCGCTACGATGACCTGATTCGCATCCGTACCCGCATCCTTGAAGCGCGCTCGCGCATCCTGCGCTTCGGCTACGAAGTGTTCAACGACGTTACCGGCGAATTGCTGGCCGCCGGCGAAACCACGCACGTCACCTGCGACAGCCTCGGCCGCCCCAAATCCATCCCCGAAAAGTATCGCTCTCTCCTTATGGAAGCTCCGCCGACGGAGGTGAATGCCACATGAGAACTTCCATCGTGCTTTTTGGCACTGTGCTTGCGGCTGCGCCCATCTCGCGTGCCGCTTCGCCACCCAACGACGTCTGCGCCACCCTCGACAAGTCTCGCCAAGCCATCTATGGTTTCCGGCCCCCGGCCCTCACTCAGGCCCAGCATGATGAGAAATCCAAGTTGATGGATGCGTTTTGGGACGACGCTAAAAAAGATCCGGCTAAAGCCATACCCTGTTTGCGGGCAATGCTCCAAGAGGAGTCCTCGGATCCGTTTTTCCTTTTCGATGCTTCCGCTCTGCTCTTTGGGATGGATCAAACGCCGGAAACCTTGCAGGTTGTGCTGGCGGCCGTCTCTCGCAGCGATCTGAACGATCTAGACCCGGCCGGATACATCCGTCTGGTCATGCGCTTAGCACGCCATGATATCGACACCGGGCCACTCGCCGAAAAGTATCTTCGTCATCCGAAGGTCGACACCTACTTGGCCGCACATGGTGGGATGAAGTTGGAACGGATCTCGGGGGCCATCCTGCTCTATGGGAGTATGGAGTCCGGACATGCCGACCGGTCGCTTGCTAAGGCTGTGGATTTTCCAGAGGTCGAGGCACGCGCCGTAGCAATCTTCATGCTTGCCCATTCCTTAACCGAGGCCAGCTTTGCGGCCCTTTCGAAGCAGACGGATTTGTCCGCGCTCCCCGTACCTGGTCAACACGCAGTAGAAAGTATCCGCAAGCACTCCGCACTGCTGCCCCCCGCATCTACGAAGTACAGTCGCGAGAGAATTCTTGCGCGGTTGCGAGCTATTGCCAACGCAACTCCCGACACCGAGCGTGATCCCGACAACCCGCCTTACATGCCCGACGACTCAGAGTTTTTTGCGAGCGCGTATTCAGCACTGACGCCGGACGATCTGCTGCTCCTGCGTGAGGTACGCCGCAAATCGATGCGCGGCGTCTCCGATGAAGCCCTCTATGAGTATTTCGCCGTGAGTAGACTCATTCTGGGCGTAGTCAACCGTTTCGACCTCTACAAGGAGTACCGCACACATTAGTTATGGCAGCGATTCAATTGACCGGCGACACCCTCGCCACCGCAACCAAAGATAGCAGTCTGCTCCCGGCGGAGTCTCACCGGGAACGCGCAGCATCAGCTACCTAGCAGCACTCACTATGACGGCCCCCCCACCCACAAATTGGAGCAGCGCGGCCCGCACTCAGGCGGAGCGCAACTGGCGCGCAAAATGGTCGGCCTTTTCGCAGCCGGCTAGCGATTTGATGTTCGCGTGTTTGGCAGACGCGCCGCCTTCCCGCCTGCTCGATCTCGCCAGCGGCACGGGCGAGCCGGCGCTCTTTTTCGCGCGCAGCCTGCCCGGCGCGCAGGTGACGGCTACCGACTTGGCAGCGGACATCTTGACGGTCGGCGAAGAGCTCGCGCGCAGTGCGAGCCAGGCGAATATCGAATTCCGCCAAGCGAGCGCCGATTCCCTGCCCTTCGCAGACTGCACCTTCGACGCCATCACCTGCCGGTGGGGTGCGATGTTTTTCCCGAACTTGCGTGCGGCTCTGCGCGAATGCCGCCGCGTACTGCAACCCGCGGGCCGCATTGTCATGCTCGCGTGGTGCGCGATCGGTGAGCAGCCTTTTTTCCTGCATACCGTAGGCACCTTGCGAAAGCAACTCGGACTCCCGCTGGAAGAGTCGGAGGATGAACCAAATCCCTTTTGTCTTCGCCGTCCGGAAAAACTGGCGGAAGCTTTGACCTCGGCTGGCTTTGGCGACGTATCCGCGCAATCGCACACGCTGGAATTTGCCTGGCCCGGCCCTCCGCGCGAGCCGTGGACATTTTGGACCGAGATCAGCAGCAGCTATCGCGCGCCGCTCGATTCGCTCACGGAAGACGAACGTCGTTCCCTCGGCGAAAGCGCCGAAGCAGCATTCCGTCGCTTTTACGATGGAACCGCAGTGCGCGTGCCCGCGCGCGTGATGCTCGCCACTGGTGTGCGCCCATGACGCTACAGCTTACCGGCAACGATTTAACTCTCGCTTCGATGTACCATGTGATTTTCGGCGGCGAGTCGGCTGCGCTGGATGGCGCCGCGCGGCAACGCATGGAGGCGTCGCGGGCCGTGATTGAGCGGCTGATTGCGTCCGATCAGACGGTGTATGGCGTGAACACCGGCTTTGGCGAGCTGGCCGAGGTGCGCATCTCGCGCGATCAGATCCGCCAGCTTCAAGTGAATCTGGTGCGTAGCCATTGCTGTGGAGTGGGCGCGCCGCTCGCGGCGAGCGAAGTGCGCGCCATGCTGCTGCTGCGCGCCAATGCGCTGGCCAAGGGCATGAGCGGCGGGCGGCCCATCGTGGTCGAAACACTTTGCGCCATGCTGAATGCCGGCGTGCATCCGGTGATTCCGGCGCAAGGCTCGGTGGGCGCGTCGGGAGATTTGGCGCCGCTGGCGCATCTGGCCGCCGTGGTGATTGGCGAAGGCGAAGCGATTTACAAGGGCGAGCGCCTCGCGGGCGGCGAAGCGTTGAAGCGGGCCGGCATCGCGCCACTCACGCTCGAAGCCAAGGAAGGGCTTTCGCTGCTGAACGGCACGCAGGGCATGCTGGCGCTGCTCGCCCTCGCGCTGCGCGAAGCGGAAATTTTGGCCGACTCGGCCGACGTGGCTGCGGCGCTTTCCCTCGATGCCCTGCAAGGCAGCCCGGCGGCGTTCGACGAGCGCATCGCCGCGGCGCGCCCTTTCCCCGGTGCAGTACAGACCGCGCGCAATTTGACGCGCCTGAATTATGGCAGCGCCATTCGCGAATCGCATCGCTCGGCGGAGAAAGACCTGCGCGTGCAAGACGCCTACAGCCTGCGCTGCACGCCGCAGGTACACGGCGCAGTGCGCGACGCGCTAACGCAAATTCGCGCGACGGTCACGGTGGAGCTGAATGCTGCTACGGACAATCCGCTGGTGTTCGCCACCAGCGAAAAGAGCGGCGAGGGCGACGTGATCAGCGGCGGCAACTTCCACGGCCAGCCGCTGGCCATGGCCGCCGACCAGCTCGCCGTCGCGCTGGCCACGCTGGGCGGCATCTCGGAGCGCCGCATCGAGCACATGACCAACCCCAACGTGAGCCTGCTGCCACCGTTTCTCACGCGCGAGCCGGGGCTGAACTCCGGCTTCATGCTGGCGCAGGTGACCGCCGCGGCGCTGGCCAGCGAAAATAAAGCGCTGGCTGCGCCGCACTCGGTGGATTCGATTCCCACCTCCGGCGATCAGGAAGATTACGTCTCGATGGGGATGAGCGCGGCGCGCCGCTTGCGCCCCATGCTCGATAATCTGCGCCACATCGTCGCCATCGAGTTGCTCTGCGCCTGCCAGGGCATCGACTTCCTCGCGCCGCTGCGCACCGGCATCGAAGCCCAGCGCGCTTATGATTTAGTCCGCTCCATCTCTCCGCGCGTCGACGCCGACCGCCCGCTCGCCCCCGACATCATCAAAGTGAGTGAGCTCCTCGCGGCAGAGTCCTTTTGTGCTGTGCTTCGAGCACAAGAACCGGCAGGTCTGTAATGCGCAGGGTCAGTCGCCTATTGTTGGGCTTCCCTTCCTTTCACGAGTCTGTACATCGTCCCGTCAATCAGCATCCTTTTCGGATCCGGCCTTCCGCTCGCCCCAATCGTTCCATCAGGCCGTAGGTATTGATGAACGCGAGCCACCTCGTTCCCGTCCTGGTCAAAATAGGAGATTTGTTGTGTTCGCGTGCAGAACTGCTCGTTTGCTTCTATCCTGCTTGGATGCGAGTCACGCCTAACCACCGCCCTCAGCTCCCCGCTTTGCGCACGTTCCCAATAACGCCCCTCGTTGAACATAGTTCGCATCTGAGCCGCAGAAACCCTTATAATTGGGAACTGAGGAACGCTCATGGTTAGCAGTTCTCAAATTCGCGAAAAGATCGAGCAATACCTGTCGGCACGGATCGACTTAGATTGCTTTGAGGATTGGTATGTTCGAGCAACCTGGGACATGCACAGATGGGGAAGCCGGGCAGCCGAGTTGCTCGCGTTTGCCGTTGAGGAATCTCTGTCGGAACATTCAAGCGGCCATATATCCCAGGATGAGCTGCGTCGCGAGCTTTCAGACTTGCTTGTTGCAGACAATAGGCGGGTTGCATTTGATCAGGCCCCTATTCATGATTGGTCTATCGAGATCCTGCCTGTCGCGCAGAATGTTCACGTATCTTACTGACAAGCATGAGGGGTATTCGTGTCAGCCGTTCGTTATCAACCAGCACGTCAAACCAGTAAAGACCGTCCTCTGCAGGCCCGAAGACATAGTTCAGGATAAAGTTCTTTCCGTGGTCACCCCCCTCCATCTCTAAGTCAACGATTGGACCTTTTACTCGTTTCCCCGACGGGGATTCACTAACCACGCTGAGCTTGAACTTACCTTTGGCCGGACCGGACTTCACTGCGATCAGCGCGGTCAGTGGAAATCCGTGCTTGATGCCTTCGGGCAAGGGAAAGTCTGGGATCTCGTACTCGACCCGGTCCGCTATCCGTATGACGCTAAGGCTCCCGTTCTTTTCTTCAAGGACCTTTTCACAGAAGCATGCAACGGTAACGTGTGGCAAATCCATCGGGAAACCTCCCCCTCGAACGAAGAGCATATTCTAGAAGAACAAGCAGACCAAGGGCTTCCTTCCCTTCAGAGGTTGAAGGTCATAGGCCCCACAGGGCCTTCGTCTTCTCAGGTTAGATTCTGAAACAGGAAAGAGCCGAAGCGCCAGCCGGCGGCCCATTTGAAGGGCGGCTCGGCCAGCGAGTAGTGGCCGCAGGGAAGAATCAATGCATCGTGCGCCACGCCTTCGCGGCGCAACGCGGCCAGCGCGTTCATCGAGAGGTCGGGCCAGAACGTGGGATCGTACTTGCCGGTAATCAGCAGGGCGCGCTGGCCGGTGCCACGCAGTCGCGGAATGTAAGGAAACGGGCTGATGGGCGACCAGTAGCGCTGAATCTCCTCTGCGGTAACTTTGGCGCGCAAGCTTTCCCACACGTGCATGGTGGTCATGCCGGTGCGCACCACGTCGCCGAAGAAAGTGGAGACGTGCAGGAACGCGCCGGCGCGCACGGCTCGATCGTGGCACATGGTGATGAAGCCGACCGACGAGCCGATGCTGGTGCCGAGGATTCCCAGCTTGCCGTAGCCTTGCTGCTCGAGCCAGCGCAGGCAGCGACGCGCGTCGGTGACGGCTTGGCGATTGGCTTGCAGCGTGAGCCCCACGTTGGTACCCACCAATTGATCGGCGCGCTCGTGACCGGTGACCACGCGCGTTTCGTGATACGGCATCACCATGCGCAGCGCGGTAATGCCCAGGCGGTTCAGCCAGCGGCAAATCGCGTTGTATTCGTGCGGCTTGGCGTTCCAGTGCGGAAGTATGACCACTGCGGGGCCGGAGTTGAGCGCCGGCCAGAGGTATGCGGTCACGCGGTTATTCGTGGGCCACGGCGAATGCACGGCGCTGGTGGAGGTCAGCGCGTTGCCTTCGAGTCGGTAGTCGCGCGCGGACTCTGCGGCGTACCATTCGTCGCTCGATGCGACAGTGGCTTCCACCCACTGTTCCAGCCACGGCCGTGGGTCCGCGCCGTTCGAGGACCCGCCCACGTGCTCCAGTCCCCACTCGAAGGGGCGCACGAGGCGATTGTCGTCGCGCGTCCAACGGCGGTGCTCGTAGCGCCGGATTGTCTGCTCGAGCCAGCTCATCCCGATGAGCCAGTATAGGAATCGCCGCGCATGGCTGCAATTCGCTTACGCTGAACGGTTGCTCACAGCGTTCGAACAGCTTTATTCCGACCCGAGCAGGGGCGCGGTCTGCGGGTTAGGGTTTTGGGGTTAAGTTCTGCGTTCTGCGTTCACACTTGTTCCGCAACGCCGATGCGCTTCAACTGCTCGGAATAGTATTTACGGTACAGGACGTCCCACTCCGGACTGCCTTCGGGAATCTCGCGCTTCTGGGAAGTGATGCGCTTGCGCGCTTCCGCATCCACTTGCTCTTCATCCTTAAGCAAGGCCTGAAGAATGTTGACGATTTCCTGCCGAATGGTGTCGCGGTCTTCGATGAACTCGACTTCGTCGAGTTTCACCAGCTCGTCGATAATCTTGTGGGAGAGCCGTACCACCTTTTCGCGGGTCAGTCGCATGGTTACCGAAGCACCAGCTTGCGCTCGCGCGCGAGCTGGCCCTTCACTTTCTTATACATCTCCTGATAAGAAGCGCCGGAACGCCGCATCTCGTCGGAATATTGATTGAGGATCTGCCGCACTTCTTCGTTCAGCCGGTCTTCCACGCCCAGTTCGTCGGCCATGGCGGCGCGCACGCGCTCGACGAGGGCCGCTTCCGCGCGCGTCTCGATCATTTCGCCGGCTCGCAACCGCTTCACCACTTCCTTGGACATGTGCGCGACGAAATTCCGTGAAAGCAGCATTGTTGCGTTGATTCGTCTCCGAAACTCAGTCTAACGGCGCACCGCTAAAAGCGCAAGTCGGCCATTTGGAGTGCGGGAGCTTGCTCCCGTTCTCTCCGCGCGAGGCTTGCCTCGCGCTTCCGGTGATTTCGCGTGACGCACTCCGCGAAGCAAGCTTCGCGGGATAGAACGGCGGCAAGCCGCCGCACTCCACAAGCGTCCGTCAGCGCTTCTCTCTCTGCCTACGCCTAACCGCCTGCTCTTTCTTTCCCCAGCCGCCGCCGCCGGGAGTTTCGATGCGCACCACCGCGCCTGCGGGAGCGTAGAAGCTGCACTTCGCTTCAAGCTGCTTCCTGGAGCCGCCGCCGATGAGTTCGTTCTTCCCAGGCTTCCCGGCGCGGCCGCCCGCGAGGCCGTAAGGTCCGAAGCGGCGGCGATCGCACAGCAGGCTGACTTGCACATCGGCAAGCATCTCGATTTCGCGCACGACGCCATCGCCGCCGCGCCACTTCCCTGCTCCACCCGAGCCGGGACGCAAGCCGTATCGCCGCACGCGTACGGGGTATGCGTGTTCGAGGACTTCGATCGGCGTGTTCAGCGAATTGGTCATGTGCGTGTGGATGCCGCTGATGCCGTCGAGGCCCGGGCGTGCGCCCAGCCCGCCGGCAATCGTTTCGTAATACGCGAAGGGCGCGCCCGTGCGCGGGTCGACGCCGCCGACGGTGAAGTTGTTCATCGTGCCCTGGCTGGCGGCGGGAATGCGCTGCGGCACCGCGCGTGCCAGCGCGCGCAACAAGGCGTCCACTGTGCGTTGCGAGGTTTCCACGTTGCCGCCCGCCACCGCCGCAGGCGGGCGCGCGTTGATTATGGTACCCGCCGGCGCAATCACGCGCATTGGCCGCATCAGGCCTGAGGTGGCAGGCACCTGCTCGCTTACAAGGCAGCGAAAGACGTAGAAGACGGCAGAGTACGTGATTGCCTCCACCGCATTCACGCTGCCCGCGCATTGCGGGGATGAGCCGGTGAAGTCGATTTCGGCGCGGCGGCCTCGCTTGCGAATCGTCACTGCGATGCGAATCGGCTGGTCGCTGATGCCGTCGCTATCGAGGAAGTCTTCCCCGCGATACGCGCCATCGGGGATTTCCGCCAGCGCGCCGGCCATCATGCGCGCCGAATACTCGAGCAGATGCCGCCCGTAGCGCTCGAGTTCCGCGCAGCCGTACTTGGCCACCATCTCCATCAGCCGCCGCTCGCCGATGCGCGCGCTGGAAATCTGAGCGGTGAGGTCGCCTTCGCGCTCTTCGGCGGTACGCACGTTGCCGAGAATGAGTTGCAGCACGTCGCGCACCATGCGCCCGCGCTCGAAGATCTTCACCGGCGGGATGCGGATGCCTTCCTGGAAAATTTCCCGTGCCAAGCCCATCGAGCCGGCCTGCGCCCCGCCGACGTCGGCATGGTGCGCGCGGTTGGCCACGTAGAACACCGGAGCACGCATGCCGCCCACGTACACCGGCATCACCAGGGTGAGGTCGGGCAGATGCGTGCCGCCCGCGTAGGGATCGTTAAGCAATGCGACATCGCCCGGCGCAAGCGTGAGCGCTTTGATCGCCGCATCCACGGACATGGGCATCGAGCCGAGGTGCACCGGCATGTGATCGCCCATGGCCAGCACTTCGCCAGCGCCGTTGAAGACCGCGCAAGAATAGTCGCGCCGTTCCTTGATATTCGGCGAGAAGGCCACGCGGCGCAGCGCTGCGCCCATCTCCTCGGCCACGGAGTGAAAGAGGTTCTTGAAGATTTCGAGCTTCGTGGGATCGAAGCGCGGCGAGTTTGCGCTGGTTCGTCTCACGCTTTGACTCCCTCGCGCCGCTTCTGCCTCTTCACGATCAGGCTTTCGTAGCTGTCGACTTGCACGCTCCAGCCCGCGGGCAGCAGCGTGGTCGCGCTGTACTCCATCACGATGGCTGGGCCGGCGAAGCGGTGACCGCAGCGCAGCCGCGCGCGATCATACACCGGCGCCACAATGGGCTTGCCGCTGAAAAATGCGCGCCGCGAATCAATGATGGCCATGCGAGCGTCCGAGCTGCCGGGGCGCGAGCGCGGCAGCGAAGGCTTTGCCGTTGCACCGCTCATCCGCGCGCGCACGTTCACAATTTCCACGGCGCGCTTGGCGTCTGCATAACCGTAGCGCTGTTCGTGGGCGCGATGGAACGCGAAAACGAAGTCGCCGCCCGCGGGCACTGTCAACTCAAACGCCTGTCCTACGTAGCGCATATCCAGCAGCCGGTCGATGCGTACCGCGCGCGGTGGGAATCCTTCGAGGGCCATCTCGCGCAGCCCGCGCTTTTCGAGCGCCGCAAGCGCCGGGGCAAGCGTCTTGCGGACGTGCTCGATCAGATTGCGCGACGTGCGTTCTGCTCTTCCCGCCTTCGGTGAATCGGGCGGGATGAACCCGCCACTACGAAGATTGACTGGCAATTGAACGGTCTGCGAGAAATTCTTCACCACGTCGGCGCGCAGAATTCCGAGCGCAGAGAGAGCGCCAGGAAATCTAGGCACCAGCACCGTGGTCATGCCGAGCGCGGTCGCCAGATCGCAGGCGTGCAGGCCGCCCGCGCCGCCAAAGGCCGCCAGCGCATAGTCGCGGGGGTCGTGGCCGCGCTCGACGGAAATCACGCGGATGGCTTTTTCCATCGTGGCGTTGGCCACATCGATGATGCCTTGTGCAAAGGCATCAACGGTGCGCATCGGCCCCCGCGCGCGCTCCATCCACTCACGCGCCCGCCGCTCATCGAGTTGAAACTCGCCGCCGAGGAATTGTTCCGGCGCGATGTGGCCGAGCACCACGTGCGCGTCGGTTACGGTGGGCCGGTCGCCGCGGCCGTAGCAAATGGGCCCCGGATCCGCGCCCGCGCTTTCCGGTCCGACGCGCAGCGCGCCCGCGCGGTCGAAGCGCGCAATCGAGCCGCCGCCCGCGCCGACTGTGTGGATGTCGAGGATGGGCACCGCCACCGGCAGGTCGGCCACGGTCGCTTCATTCGTAGTGCGCACGCCCCCCTCGATGAGCGCGACGTCGGTCGAGGTGCCGCCCATGTCGAAGCCGATCACGCGGTGGAAGCCGGAACATTCGGCCACGTACTGCGCGCCGAGCACGCCGCCCGCCGGCCCAGAAAGAATCGTGCGCACCGGCTCGCGCGCGGCCACTTTTGCGGAGACGATGCCGCCACTCGATTGCATGATGCGCACCTGCGCGCGCCCCTTGTTGCGGCGGGGGGTGGCGACGGCGGTGGTGGCGTAGCGCTCGATTTCGCGGAGATAGCGGCTCATCACCGGAAGAAGATAGGCGTTTATCACCGTGGTGGCGGTGCGCTCGAATTCGCGAAACTCCGGAAGGATTTCGTGCGAGACAGACACCGCCAGCCCCTTGGCGCGCAATTCGCGCGCAATGGCGCGTTCGTGTGCGGAATTGGCGAAGGAAAATAGCAGGCACACCGCCACTGATTCCGCGCCGGTGCGCTGCACGGCGTGCGTCACGCGGCGTAACTCTGCAGTTGTGGGGCGGAGCAGGACGCGCCCGCCGTCTGCGATGCGCTCTCGCATGCCGATGCGCCGCGCGGGAGGAACTAGCGGTGGCGGGCGCTGGACGAAAAAGTCGTAAAGCTTGAGGCGGGCCTGGCGGCCGATTTCGATCACGTCTTCGAAGCCGGCGGTGGTGACCAGCGCTACGCGCCCGCCGCGCCGTTCGAGCAAAGCATTGGTTCCTACCGTTGTACCACAGACCAAATCGAGCGAATCAGCGCCGGAAGTGCCGGATCGCTTGTGTAAGGATGCGCGCGGGGAATGCGGCGACTTCGTTTGTATGCGCGAGTTCTCTGGCCACAAAATCGCCGGTGCGACAGGCGCGGGACACGCGGCCAGGATGCGTTCCAATGCGTTGGCGATGGCACGCGCGGGGTTGCGCGGCGTGGAGAACACTTTGACGATCTCCAGCCGCCCGTCGCGCACGAACACGCAATCGGTGAAGGTGCCGCCGGTGTCGATGGCAATGCGCATCGAAGGCGTAGGTTTTACCACAGAAGACAAAATCGAGTTTACAGCTCACAGTCGACAGTTCACAGCAGGCGGGCAAGTTTATGCGCAGGCTGCAACGTATGTGAGTTACGGCGCCCAGGGCTTTATCTGAGCGGAGGTCACCGAGGCTGGCTGCCGCGGCTGGGGGTTTCGCGCCAGACACAAGCATGTTCGCGGCGCCGGCTAGAGCTGAAGGCGGGCCACTACGCAAGCGGAAAGTTTGCTTCGGCATTCATTTCCATGGAGCCGAGTTCACCGGCGATGAGTCGCGGGTACGCGGCGGCGGCGATCATCGCGGCGTTGTCGGTGGAGAGCGCGCGGCTGGGGAAAAATGCGGCGAGGCCCCGCGCGCCGGCTTCTTCTTCGAAGGTGCGGCGCAGCTCGCTGTTGGCGGCCACGCCACCGGACACCAGCACGGAACGGCTGTCGCGTTCCTCGGCGGCGGTGAGCGTGCGATGCACGAGGTCGCTGACCACGCTGCGCTGGAAGCTCGCAACCAAATCGAGCGTCAACTTGCTGCATAGGGGGCGCAACTGCGCGGCCTTGCGCACGCCGCGCTTTAGCGCCGCTTCGCGCGCAGTGATTTCGTCGTTCATCTCCGGGTGCGCGCGTACGTAGCGCAGCACGGCCGTCTTGATCCCGCTGAAACTGAAATCGAGCGGATTGCCGCGCGTGACCGGCGGCGTGAAGCGCACCGCGTCGGGGTCGCCATCGGCGGCAAGCTGATCAATCACCGGCCCGCCGGGATAGCCGAGCGCGAGCAGCTTGGCGACCTTGTCGTAAGCTTCGCCGGCGGCGTCGTCGCGCGTCTGGCCGATGCGCGCGTAGGTGAAGCGGCGCGCGCCGTTCCCGCCGGTCGTCCCAGCCCGGAGGCTCCCGCCTCCGGGCGTCGTGGCCTTCACATCGTAGAGCACGGTGTGACCGCCGGAAACGATCAGGCACACGGCGGGCAGCTCCGGCTGCTGCCCAGTCTTGTGCGCTTCGAGAAAAACCGCGTGGACGTGGCCTTCGAGATGGTTCACCGCAACCAGCGGCTTGCCCAGCGATGACGCGAGCACTTTGCCGTAGGTGACCCCGACCAGCAGCGAGCCAATCAGTCCGGGGCCTTGCGTGACGGCGATGGCGTCGAGGTCGTTCATCGTCAGCTTCGCTTCACTCAGCGCCTCGCGCACCACGGGCACAATCTGCCGCAGGTGCTCGCGCGAAGCCAGTTCCGGCACCACGCCGCCGTACTTGCCGTGGATGTCCACCTGCGAGGCTACGATGGACGAGAGAATTTCGCGGCCGTCGGTGACCACAGCGGCCGCTGTTTCATCGCACGAAGATTCGATTCCCAGAATGCGCGCCATGGCTCCCTATCGGGCGATTGCGTGATTTCGTGATCGAAAGACTTTCGCCCTCGCCTTCGCCATCGCCCAGCCGCAATCACCCAATCACGCGATCACAAATCACGCAATCGCCCAATCCTCTGATTCCTTCATGCTAGCATACGCGCGTGGACCGCATCCTCCGGCGCCAACTTGACGCGATCGCCCGCGATCGCATGTCCGGTGCCGCCGAACTTGCTTTGCAAGCCACAAAGTCGCTGAGATCCTGGCTGGAACGTGAACCCAAGCCGAACCGGCAGCGGTACTTTTCAGTCGCCAAATCTCTTTTGGAGATTCAGCCCGCGATGGCCCCGTTCCTCCGCTTAGCGAATGAGGCCCTCCGCGCGGGGGCCTCCAGTGCGCCTGAAAGGAACTTAGCTTTGACGCTCAGAGACTTCGAGCATCGTCTCTTGATGGCGCCGACCCAGATCAGTGTGCTTTTCTGCAAAACGCTGCGCAGTATGTTCCCAGGTCGCAGGACGCTGGTCACAACCTATTCCTACAGCTCCACTGTTGTAACAGCGCTTATCCACGCTCGGTCCAAAATTCTCAATGTCAAGTGCTCGGAAGGGCGTCCGTTATTCGAAGGTCGGAGACTGGCCAGAGAACTTTCATCTGCCGGGCTGGCGGTTTCGTTCACGACAGACGCTCGGTTGATGGAGAGCTTTTACAGCGGATACCAGGACGTCGTTGTGATCGGGGCCGATTCAGTCACGCCATTCGGCTTTACCAACAAGACCGGGACCGCGGCATTACTGGAAATGGCAACGCAGGCCGGCGTTAGAACGCTAATCCTTGCTGACTCAACCAAGCTGCTGCCAGGGCCTCTCGCCGAATTCCAACGGATAAAAGAAGATCCGCCAGCACGCCAAGTCTGGCCGAGTCCACCGCGGGGGGTTTCCATATCGAATGTGTATTTCGGCGGGAGCCCCTACCCACGCAGATGCTTAGTTATTACCGAGAAGGGCGTGACCAAGTGGGCCGGATTGGATCGTCTCTGGAGGCCGATTGCGGTGTCCGGACGCCTGAAGGAGTTGCTGGATGTGCTCGTTCAGAATGATTGGTGACACTCTTGGTAGAGTGTCGCGATGCAGATTCGACGGAAGCTGCCCCGAGCGGGCCAGCTGGCCCGCTCGGGGCAGGAGATGAGCCGGGAGGCTCGGAACCGGCTGGCTTGGATGGACTACTACCGCGCGCACGGTCGCAACGCGGCACAGACCTGCCGGCACTTCGGCATTAGCCGACAGACCTTCTATCGTTGGAAGCGTCGCTTTGCGCCCCACGATCTTTCCTCCTTAGAGGATCTTTCGCACCGTCCTCACCAGTGCCGCCGCCCCACCTGGACACCGCAGCTGGTCCAGCAGGTGTTGTCTCTACGCCAGCGCTATCCCCGCTGGGGCAAGGACAAGCTGGTGGTGCTGTTGCGCCAGCAGCGGGTTGCCGTTTCCACTTCCATGGTCGGACGCATCCTGGCCTACCTGAAGGCCCACGGGCGTCTGCATGAACCACCCCGACCCGCCACCGCGGCACGACCGCCCCGGAAAGTCCGTCATCGCCCGTGGGCCAGGCGCAAGCCGCAATTTTGGCCCCTTCAACAGCCCGGGGACTTGGTGCAGATCGACACGAAAGAACTGCGCCCGGCCCGCGGGGTGGTGCGCAAACATTTTTCGGGGCGCGATATGGTCTCACGCTGGGACGTGTTGCATGTTGCCGAGCGCGCTACCGCGGCCAGCGCCCTGGAATTCCTCGATGCCCTGCTGGCGCGCATGCCTTTTCCGCTGCGCGCTCTGCAAGTCGACGGCGGCAGCGAGTTCGCCGCCGAGTTCGAACAGGCCTGCCAAGCTCGCGGCCTGCCGCTGTTCGTTCTGCCGCGTTGCTCGCCCAAGCTGAACGGGCAGGTGGAACGTGCGCACCGCACCCACAACGAGGAGTTCTACGAACTCACCCCCACCGACTGGTCGCTGCCGCAGTTGAATCGGCAGCTCCGGAGTTGGGAGACGACCTACAACACCGTGCGCCCGCACCAGGCCTTGGGCTACCTCACTCCCCAACAGTTCCTCGTCCAGTGGAAATCCCAACGAAAGGAGCCTGAGTGTCACTAATCTACTGGACGAGTACAAGCACTTGACAAACGCCACTGGCAGCGCTTATAGCTACACGGCTGGCTCTCGCCGCCAGGCGAGCTGCAATTTTACAACTCCGCGCCACCCGCACGCCGGGCCATAGGGCGCCTGGGAGGAACCGAT
>JBOGNS010000516.1:0-2193 GCA_050747305.1 Candidatus Acidiferrales bacterium
GTGTAGCACAGGCTTCCAGCCTGTGCGTTCCACTGCGGAAACTGTGCGACTTGCCCACGCTGCCGCGGGCGCCGCCATTCTACTCACGCCTTCCCGCCGCAAGCAACGAAACCAAAGTACCGGTGTGCTTTGAAGCGAAAGGGGACGCCGCGCGAAGCGTAGCTTTTGAAGTACGGCGGCTTGACGCCGCCTTGTGGCGGGCGAGACGAGTACCAAAGTAGCGCCACGCTGAGCAGCACACGTCGCGGCTACTCGTGCTTGAGGCGGCGGTCCATCAGCTCGCGGATGGCGTCGCGGGGTGGGCGTGCCTCATAGAGTACGGCGTGCATTTGCTCGGTGATGGGCATGTCCACCTGAAGCTGCTGCGCCAGCCGCATGGTGGCCTGTGTGGTGGCCACGCCTTCGGCAATCATGCGCATGGAGCCGACGATGTCATCGAGCTTGCGTCCCTTGCCCAGCTCGACGCCGACGCTGCGGTTGCGGCTGAGCCCGCCGGTGCAGGTGAGCACCAGGTCGCCCATACCCGCCAGCCCGGCCAGCGTTTCCTGCCGCCCGCCCAGCGCGCAGGCCAGCCGCGTCATCTCCACCAGCCCGCGCGTGATCAGTGCCGCAATCGTGTTATGGCCGAAGCCGAGGCCGTCGCATACGCCCGCGGCGATGGCGATGATATTTTTCACCGCGCCGCCCAGCTCTACGCCCACCACATCTTCGTTCGCGTAGAGGCGCAGCGTCGAGCCGGAAAATTCCTCCTGGATGATGCGCGCCAGCTCCGCATCGGTGGAAGCGATGGCTACGGCGGTTGGATCGCCGCGCGCCACTTCGCGCGCGAAGCTGGGGCCGGAAAGCGCGGCCACGCGCGGGACAAATTTCGGCGCGCACACCTCGCCGATGATTTGCGTGATGCGCTTCAGGTTCTGGTGGTCCAGGCCCTTGGTCGCGCTGACGAAGAGTGTCTGCGGGCCAACGTGCGCGAGCATCTTCGTGTACATGCTCTTGGCGTGGCCCGAAGGCATCACGCCCAGCACCACGTCGGCATCGCGCAGCGCCTCCGCGAGGTCGGTGGTGACTTCCACCTGCGCGGGCACCTCGAAGCCGGGCAGAAAGACTTCGTTCACGCGGCGCTCGCGCAGCGACTGGCAAATTTCCGGCTCCAGCACCCACAACGCCACGCGATGCGGCGCGCGGCTGCGCGTCAGCGCAATGGCCAGCGCTGTGCCCCAGCTTCCGCCGCCAATTACTGCGATTTTGCGCATCGCTTCCTTTGTAGGGGCAGGCCCCTGTGCCTGCCCCACCTCACCTCTTTACGTGCGTTTCACCTGTTCACTTGCCTGCCCGGAATTGGGTGGCGCACCCGAACCTTTTGCTATCTGCGCGCATCCCTGAAAGCGTGCTGCGAAGAATGGGGCGGCCACTGGGGGCCGCCCCTACCACTTCAGCCTTCGTTCGTTGCCTGCCGCCAGCCGCGCGATGTTCTGGTGATGCTTCAGCACGATCAGCGCGGCAGCCGCCACTGCACCCAGCGACACCACCAGCGGCGGCGCGTAGCCCGGCGGCGCATCGTACAAGAAATAAATCAGGATGGGCAGCGAGGCCGATGCCAGTATCGATCCCAATGATACGTAGCGGAGCGCGGCCACCGTGGCCAGCCACACCACAAACGCGCCGGCTACCGCCTGCCAGCAAATCGGCAGGAAAACGCCAAGCCCGGTGGCCACGCCTTTGCCGCCACGAAATCGCAGCCACACTGGGAACATGTGACCGACGATAGCGGCGAGGCCCGCGGCTATCATCCCGTCAATCTCGTTGCCGGTGATGCGCGCGGCCAGCCACACCGCGGCATAACCCTTCGCCGCATCGAGCAGCAGTGTGAGCACGCCCGCGCCCTTGCCCACGCTGCGCGTGACGTTGGCCGCGCCGATATTTGCGCTGCCTGATTCCCGGATATCGCGCCCGTGCCCGATCTTCACAATCAAATAACCGAACGGGATCGAGCCCAGCAGGTACGCGCCAACCAGCAGAATCGGGAATGTCAGCGGCAGCTCATACGCGACCATGCGCCGGAGTTTACCGCGAAAAGAAGAAAGCAACCACGGATGCACACAGATGAACACGGATGAAGAACATCGATGTGAGCCGACTCTGCAATAGCGCGCGCAAATCTTCTCCATCACCTCCAGAACTTCCATGACCTCC
>JBOGNS010000517.1:0-2384 GCA_050747305.1 Candidatus Acidiferrales bacterium
GCGGTTTCCCCGCAGCCGCATATGTAGCGGCGACCTTTAGGTCGCCATGCCTCGCGGCGGCGAAAGTCGCGCATGCGGCGAAAATGCCGGCTACATGCCGAGGGCCTTGCGGTATCGAATCCTCGAAACGGTTTCGGCCAGGAATACCTGGTCGTACGGAAACTTCCGGGCGGCTCGGCGCGCCCGCGCTGGGTTTGGGAAAAAACCGAACACCGCCGACCCGCTACCCGCCAGCGCAGCATCTGTCGCCCCTGCTCGGAGCAGTTCCCGCTTGATACGACTCAGGCGCGGGTGTTTCGCAAAGACGGCCGGCTCGAAATCATTGGCCAGCGGGCCGCCCTGCGAGCTCGAGCACAGGGCACAGAACCGCACTAGTTTATGGGCCTCCGCCGCGTTTGTCAAACCTATGGAGTGCCCCGATGCATCGGGGCCGCTTTGTTTACGATGTTTACGATGAGCATCACCAATTCGAGCGGTCACTGGTCGCGGCGCCCCAACCTTCTTCATGCGCTCGGCGAACCACGCGTAGGCGTCGGGCGTCGGTACCATGATATCCGCCGGCGAAACCACCAGCAGCGTTTGCGGGGGAATGTCGTCGAGCGGATAGATTTCATCGCCACGGCCGATGCCGAGCGCACGCCCGCCGAGCAGAAAGAATGGCACATCCGCGCCCAGCGAAGCCGCAATCTCGAGCAGCCGCTCGCGCGGCAGCACACCCTCCATCCAACCCGCCTTTTCGCGCGCGCGAAGGGATGTAGCGCCGGCCTTCAGGCCGGCACTTTTCGCCACGCTGGCACGCTTGGCCAGGTGCAACAGCCCGATCAGCGCCGCCGCCGCGTCACTCGACCCTCCGCCCAACCCGCGCCCCGCCGGTATCCACTTCTCGAGCCGCGCATGAATCCCCGCCTTCAACTTCAACTCATGCCGCAGCGCATCCAGCGCGCGCCACGCGAGATTGCCGCGATCGGCCGGCAGCGCCGGATCGTTGCATTCGAACTCGATTCCGCCATACGCCGCCCCTTTGGAGTGCGGCGGCTTGCCGCCGCTTTGTTTAGGGCGTGAGCGAACCTCATTCAACAACTGAATCGTCAACCGGTCGTGCAGCGAAATGGTTTGAAAAATCGTGCGCAGCTCGTGGTAGCCATCCGGCCGCTTGCCGACGATGTGCAGCCGCAGATTCACCTTGGCGAACGCCGGAATGGTGATGGCGGGCATGGGGCGAGCATTCTACAAGTGGCGAGCGCGAGAGGCTAGTGGCGACGTGGAGCACCATCGCATTCTCAGCCGGGATCAGCAGCAGAGATCCGCGACATGACACCATTGCGTTGTGATCGGAACAAATCCAAGCCGTTGGCGCGACGGCCGGTGTGCTCGCGGCGGTGGCTTTCGCGCGCGTGCTGCAAGGCCTGCTGTTCGAAATCGCCGCGACGGACGCAGTGACCTTCGCCGCCGTGACGCTGTCGCTGGGCGCGGCGGCTCTGCTGGCCTGTTACCTCCCCGCCCGCCGTGCCATGCGCGTCGATCCCGCCCTCGCGCTCCGCCATGAATAGCCGCCGCAATGGCCGCGGCAGCCGCGGCCAAGTCATCGGTCGCAAGTTGTTGACAGCCGGCATGAATTAGCGTATATACACTAAGTGTTCTCGTGGGATGCGACCAAAGCGCTTCGCAACTACGAGAAACACGGTGTTTCGTTTGAGGAAGCGTCGACGGTTTTCTCAGATTCGGGAGCACTGGACTGGGAGGTTTGGAGCATCCCGACGCGGAGCAACGCTGGGTAAGATTGGGATGGTCGCTCCGAGGCCGTGTGCTCTACGTCGTTTATACGCTACGGAGAGTGAGGGATGAGATCGAAACGATCCGCATCATCAGCGCGCGGCCGGCGAGCCGCAAGGAGCGTCGGGCCTACGCCGGACAGTCAAATTGACTTCTCGGACATGCCAGAGGCCACCGACGAGGAGTTGAGGCGGGCCCGCCGCATTGGCCGCCCGCTAACCGGCTATGCCAAGCATCTGATTGCCATCCGCATTTCACCGCGGCTCCTGGCGCAAATCCGCCGCATCGCCGCCAAACAGGGCAAGCCTTATCAAACTCTAATCCACGAAATGCTGGAGCGCGCGGCAAAGAAGGCGGCGTAAGGCGAGGCTGTGAGTGCCTGTGCTTTTGCGGGGGACGCCTGAATATTGCTGCCGCAGCCGCCGCAACAGGGGTGCCACGCGCGCGTGCACCGTACCTTCAATCGGTTGATGCCAGGCTAATCGGGTTTGGAGGCGGTGGCGGCTTTTTGCTGGGCGAGGCGAGACTTGGAGTCGCGCAGCTTCTTTTCGACGGAGGCGACCTTTTCCGCTTCGTACTCGGCGGGGGAGGAGCGCTTCCACTCTGCCAGC
>JBOGNS010000518.1:0-6133 GCA_050747305.1 Candidatus Acidiferrales bacterium
ACCAGTTTCGGGTTCGAGCCCTCGGACAGCCCTCTTTCAACAACGTCCAGTCACTGTTCTCCGCGTTGGCCACCCACGGGGGAATTTCCAACTATCACGCCATGTTTGCTACGGTGCGCAACCGCCCGTGGAACGGACTTCAGTTTGACGTCAACTATACCTTGTCGAAGTCCCTGGATCAGGCGGGCAACGTGCAAAACAATCTCTCGCTGATCTCCAACGGCTTCCGCCTTAACGCCGACTATGGCCCCGCACAGTCGGACCGCCGGCATGTCCTTAACGGGATTTTCAACTACGATCTGCCGTTCGGAACGGGCCGCCGCTGGAGCGCCGCTCAAGGGTGGCTGAACAATGTCATCGGGGGCTGGTATTTTTCAGGAATCTATCGTGCCTATACAAGTCTGCCGCTGTTTGTCACGGACAATACGGGGGTCTTCGGGACGCTGGTCGGCCCCAATAACAACGCGATTCCCCTGCGTCCCCCCGCCTCACTGGACCCGGGCATCTATGGGGGCGTGGCGGGATCGGGCGGCGTGGGGACCACCGGCAATCCGGCCAATAACGGATCCGGTCTGAATCTGTTCACCAACCCGGAGGATGCTTTCAATTCCTTCCGCCGAATTTTGCTCACTCAGGACGGCCGCGGCCGGGGCAACGAGTTTCGCGGTCCCGGTTTCTGGAACCTGGATTTTCGCGTGGGCAAGGAAACGCGGATCACTGAGCGAGTGACGTATGCGTTGTCATTCGATTTCTTCAATGTCTTCAACCATGTGAACTTCAGCACACCGTCTTTGAGTCTCAACAACCGGGCGGCGTTCGGTGTGTTCACCAGCCAGTTGACACCGCCGAACCGCACCGATGGCGCGCGCTGGATCCAGCTCGGGATGCGCATCTCGTTCTGATCGAGGGCCGCCGACTCTAGGGACCGGCGCGGCCTCTGACACGCCTGTAGGGGCAGGCCCCAGTGCCTGCCCTTCGTCAAGTTCACCACTGTCCGAGGGGGAACATGCACCGACGGATTTTGCGTAGCATTGTAGCCGCAGTATGCGTGCTTGCGTTCGGCGGCGCTGCGGGCGCGGCCTCCGGCGGGCCGGAGGCGCCTCGCTTCGAGGTGTCTTACTCGGCCTCCGCGCACGCGGGGCCAATCACCGGCCGGTTGATCCTGATCCTCGCCACGCGGGAGAAGCCGGAGCCGCGGCTGGCTGTGTCGCCACTGGGGCCGGCAATCTTTGGCGTTGACCTCGAGCAATTGCGCGCGGGGCAGGCCGCCGTGGTCGACACTAACACGCTGGGATTTCCAAAACGCAGCCTCAGCGAACTGCCGCCGGGCGATTACTACGCGCAGGCGGTGATCCACGTCTACACGCAGGCGCGCCGCAAAGATGGTCATACGATTTGGGTGCACCTGAATGACGGCAGGCGAGAAACCTTCAACCGCGCTGCCGGCAATCTTTACAGCGAAGTGCAGCGGGTTCGGCTCGGCGCAGGCGGCACATTCAAGATGGAAGTCACGAAAGTGATTCCCGCCGCCCCACGTCCGGCGGATACGGAGTGGGTGAAGCGCGTCCGCATTCAAAGCAAACTGCTCAGCGAGTTCTGGGGACATCCCATCTTCATTCACGCCACCGTCTTGCTGCCGAAGGATTACGACAAGCACCCCGACGCGCGCTACCCGACGATCTACACCATGATTCACAGCATTCCGTTTTCGTTTAATCCCGATCCCGCGAGCGCTGAGGGCCGGCCGGACGTCCACCCGGACACGGGACTGGAAACCGGCTACCGCTTTTATCAGTCGTGGATTGCAGAGAAGTTTCCGCGTGTGTTCGCCGTCAGCTTCGAGCAGCAGACGCCTTATTTCCCCGATTCGTATTCGGTGAACTCCGCCAACAACGGTCCATACGGCGACGCCATCGTCCAAGAAGTGATCCCGTTTCTCGAGCAGCGCTTCCGCATGATCCGCGAACCTTACGCGCGCATCGTGGAAGGCGCCTCCACCGGCGGATGGCAGGCGCTGGCGCTGCAGCTCAAGCATCCGGACTTCTTCGGTGGCGCTTGGGTGCTCCAGCCCGATCCCATCGACTTTAGCCGCTACCAGCTTGTGAACATCTACGAGGATGAGAACGCATTCTCGCGCCAGCGCGGCGCCTTCATCACCAGCGAGCATCCCATGCGGCGCACCACGGAAGGGCACGTGGACTGGACGATGCGCGAGTTGAGTCTCTTCGAAGAGGTTCTCGGCTCGCACGGGCGCTCCGGCTTCCAATTCGAGGGGTGGGAGGCGGTGTATGGTCCGGTTGGGCCGGACGGTTATCCGCGTCCGCTGTGGGACAAACTGACGGGCAAGATTGATCGCGAAGTCGCGCACTACATGCGCGACAATGGCTACGACCTGCGCGAGTATGCCCAGCGCAATTGGGCCGCGCTGGGCCCGAAAATCATCGGCAAGCTGCACTTCTTTTGCGGCGACATGGACAATTTCTACCTGAACCTGGCTGTCTATCGCTTCGAAGAATTTCTCAAGAGCACCACCAATCCGCACTACGCGGGCAGGTTCACCTACGGCCGGCCCATGAAGTCGCACGCCTGGCATGCGTGGACTTGGGCCGGGATGGTGGAAGAAATCGCGGACTACATCCGGCGCAACACCCCGGCCGGGGACAATGTGGCGGCCTGGAATTATTGAGTGGAATTGCTCTGTACCGCTGGCGAGATCGAATGACAGAAGAGGAGAATGCAATGAATTCGAAGCTTGAACGCGATGTGCGATTCCTGAAGGTTTACGCCACGATTGCTACGCTGGCCCTCGCTGTGATCTTTCTGGTTGGCTTCAGCGTGGACGAGAAAGCAAAATTCACGGAGATCGATGTCGAGCGGCTTAACTTGGTGGATCAAGACGGCAAACTGGTCATGGTGATGGCCAACAGCGAGCGCATGCCGGACCCCATTGTCGGGGGCCAGACCTTCAAGCGGCAGGGCGCGCGCTCGCCGGGCTTCATCTTCTATAACAGCAAGGGCGACGAGAACGGCGGCCTGGTCTTCGGCAGCAACACTACGCCTGACGGCAAGTACCGCGCCAATGCGGCTCTGCTCTTCGATCAGTATAATCAGGACCAGACCGTCGGCATCATGTACAGCGACTCCAACGGGCGCCGCAATGCCGGCCTGACCGTCTGGGATCGCCCGGACAAGCCGGTGTGGGAAGTGGTCGGCCCGGTGCAAGCAATGGAGGAGGGACCGGAGAGAACTGCGCTCGTCAGGAAACTACAGGAGGCCGGTGATTTGGGGGCCACGCGCCTTTTTGTGGGTAAACGGCCCGACCAGTCCGCTCAGCTTTCGCTTGCCGACACCAAGGGAAAGGTGCGGCTGCTGATCAGCGTGGATGCCGCCGGCAACCCCAAGATTTCTTTCTTGGATGAAGCCGGCAAAGAAACCTACACCCTGCCGCCTCAAAAACCGAGTGGCGACTGACGCTCCAGCCTCAACCATTCCTTAACCTGTGTGGCCGCGCGCCTCTAGCAGCTTGCTGAAAAAGCTCGTTAGTCATTCCGAGCCGTGTGAAGCGCGGCGAGGAGTCTGCACTTTCCTTTGTAAATAGGCAAAATGCAGATCCCTCGCTTCGCTCGGGATGACAGCGCAGAGGTTTTTCGGCACGCTCGTAAGGATCACTGCTGCCAGCCGCCGCCGAGGGCTCGGTAGAGTTGCACCAGCGCGAGCAGTTCGTTGACCTGGGCTTGGGCGAGGCGCAGTTCGGCGTCGAAGAAGTTGGTTTCGTTGGTGAGCACTTCGAGGTTGCTGGTTTCGCCGGCGCGGAAGCGCAAGCCGGAGAGGCGCGCCGCATCTTGCGCGGCGTTGGTAAGCAATTCCTGCTGCTGGCGGGATTCCTGGTTCTTGCGATAAGCCACCAGCGCGTCGGAAACTTCGCGGAAGGCCTGCTGGATGGTTCGCTGGTAGGCGAGCAACGCCTCTTGCTGCTGCGCTTCGGTGAGCTTCACGCCGGAGCGAATTCTGCCGCCGGCGAAAATCGGCTGCACCAGCCCGGCGGCAAAATTCCACAGTCCGGCCGGCCCGCTGAAGAGTTCGCTGAGCGCGGAGCTCTGGTATCCGCCTGTGGCGGTCAGCGAGATTTGCGGGAAGTAGGCGGACTTGGCGATGCCGATGCGCGCGTTCGCCGCAACCAGGATTTGCTCGGCCTGGCGAATGTCAGGCCGGCGCTCCAGCAGCGAGGAAGGCAAGCCCGCCGGCACTTCCGGCGCGTGAGGCTGCGCCGTCAGTTGCAGTCCGCGCGGCACCGCGCCGGGATTGTTTCCCAGCAGAATGCTGAGGGCATTTTCCTGCTGCTCGATGCGCCGCTCCAAATCAGGAATCTGCGAGCTGGCGGTATAGACGAGCTGTTCGGCTTGGCGCACGTCGAGCACGGAATTGAGGCCGCGCTCCTCGAGCGTCTTGGTGAGTTGCAATGACTCCTGGCGCGAAGCCAGCGTGCGCCGGGAAACTTCCAGCTCGAGATCGAGCTCGCGCAGTTGGAAATACGCGCTGGCCACGTCGGAGACCAGGGTTGCGATCACGGCTTGCCGCGCCCACTCGGTGGCCAGCAATTCGGCTCGCGCCGCTTCGGTGGCGCGGCGGAACCTGCCCCAGAAGTCGAGCTGCCAGCTTGCCGCTACATCCACCTGGCCAAAGGTTCGCTCAAACTGCGGGATGGGCCCGGTCTGCGGGTTGCGCTGCGTGGTGATGTTGGCGCCGGCGTCAACCGATGGAAGCTGGTCTGCGCGTGTGATGCCGAGTTGCGCCTCGGCCTGTAGAATCCTGGTGGCCGCGATGCGCACGTCGTAGTTCTGCTGCAGCGCGGTGCGAATCAGCGCCTGCAACTGCTGATCCTGGAAAACGTCCCACCACTTCTGATCGGCCAGCGAAGTTACCGAGGGTTGGACGTCGCCTGCGGCGCCGCGAAACGACTCCGGCACATTGGCGCTCGGGCGCTTGTAGTTGGGGCCGACGGTGCAACCCGCCAGCACCATCCATCCAGCGGCAAGCGACAGGGCTATCAGTAGTCTCGGAGTGCGCATATTTCCTCTCAGTCCTTCCAGCGAAGTGACTAGTGGCTAGTGACTAGTGGCTAGCCAACTTGCTTCCGGGTTTTCTAGCCACTAGTCACTAGTCACTAGCCACTGCTTTAATCCGCCGCCCCGCTGTGATCGGCGACAGGCTGGCCGAAGCCGGGGATGCGCCTATGCGGGGCGACCTCCGCCTCGATCGCATCCGGCGAAACGGCAGCCACGCGGTTGCGTGCCACGAGCATGTAAATCGAGGGCACCACGAAGAGCGTGAAGACCGTGCCGACGATCATGCCGCTGACCAGCATGATGCCGATGCTGTTGCGCGCTCCCGCGCCCGGGCCGCTGGCGAGCACCAACGGGAAGTGGCCGACCACGGTGGCTGCGCTGGTCATGAGAATGGGGCGCAGGCGTGTGCCGGAGGCTTCGATGATCGCGGCGAGTTTTTCTTTGCCGGTTTCCTGCAGGTGGTTCGCGAACTCCACCATCAGGATGCCGTTCTTCGACACCAAGCCTACTAGCGTAATCAACCCCACCTGGCTGTAGATGTTGAGCGTGGTCATTCCCAGGAACGAGAAAAGCAGCGCGCCGGAAATAGCCAGCGGCACCGAACCCACCAGGATGATGAAGGGATCGCGGAAGCTCTCGAACTGGGCGGCGAGGACCAGGTAAATCAGTACCGCCGAAAGCAAGAAGGTGCCGAGGAAGCGGCTGCCCTCGACGCGAAGCTGGCGCGACTCGCCGGCGTAATCCATGGTGAAGCCCTGCGGGAGGATGGCCCTGGCTTCTTCTTCCAGCACGCGCAGCGCCTGATCCAGCGGCACCGGCGGCGGGATCACGCCTTGAATGCGCACCGCGTTCAATTGCTGAAATTTTTTCAGCTCGCGCGGCTCGGCGGTGGTGCGCAGGCTGGCGAAGGTGGAAAGCGGCACCAGACGGTCTTCCGAGCCGGTAACGTAGATCTGCTCGAGCTGTTCGGGCGTCAAGCGTTCGGCGCGCTTCACTTGCGGAATCACTTTGTAACTGCGGCCCTGAATGCTGAAGCGGTTCACGTAGTCGCCGCCGAGCATGGTGCC
>JBOGNS010000519.1:0-5008 GCA_050747305.1 Candidatus Acidiferrales bacterium
AGCACAGGCTTTCCAGCCTGTGCCTCAGTGGGGCACGCCGACGACAGGAAACATCTAGAGCGGACAGACCGGGAGGTCTGTCCTACGAGCGGCACAGGAAAACCGCTCTGCGAACCTGACCCATGCGCCACTGGCATAGTCAAAGTATGAGGGTCGGATTGAAACGACCATCGTGCCGGAGGGGCCATGGCAGACGATGAGATGACTTCTGAAAGTGTGTACCCGGCGAACATGCGCTGGCTTGAACATCTCGGGCAGGACGTGCTCTACGGCCTGCGGCAGTTGCGGCTGAACCCGGGATTTGCGGCGGCGGCAATTCTGTCGCTCGCGCTGGGCATTGGCGCGAATGCGGCCATCTTTCAATTGCTGAACGCGGTGCGGCTGCGCGTGCTGCCGGTGGAGCGCCCGCAGGAAATTGTCGAAATTCGCGCGGAAAGCTTGCGCGGCTCCTCGGGCGGCTTCTACGGCTGGAACCCGCAGGCCACTTATGCGCAGTGGGAACAAATCCAGCGGCAACACGACCCGTTTGCCGGCGTATTCGCGTGGGCCGGCACGCGCTTCAATCTGGCGCAGGGCGGGGAAGCGCAATATGCATCGGGAATCTTGGTGAGCGGCGAATACTTCGGCGTGCTGGGCGTTGCGCCGTTCATCGGCCGCCTGTTCGATGAAACAGATGACCGGCGCGGCTGCGGCGCTCCTCCGGCGGTGCTGAGCTACGCGTACTGGCAGAGCAAGTACGGCGGCGACCCTTCGGTCATCGGCCGCAAGCTGACGCTGGATGGGCATGCCGCCGAAATCGCCGGCGTCACACCGCCCAGCTTCTTCGGCGTCGAGCCGGGGCGGAATTTCGACATCGCGACGCCGCTGTGCGCCGAGGGCTTGCTGCGCGGCGAAGCGAGCCGCCTCGATATCCGGCATGACTGGTGGCTCACCATGATGGGCCGGCTCAAGGCGGGCACGAGCAGCGAGCAGGCCACTGCGTACCTGCGGTCCATCTCCCCGGGAGTCTACGAAGCGACCTTGCCGGAGCGCTACAACCCGGAAGATCGCAAGTCGTACCTCAATTTCAAGCTCGCAGCGTATCCGGCGGGCAGCGGCGTTTCGTTCCTGCGTGAACAGTATGAGGAGTCGCTGTGGATTCTGCTGGCGATTGCAGGCATGGTGCTGCTGATCGCCTGCGCCAACCTTGCCAACCTGATGCTGGCCCGCGCCAGCGCGCGTGAACGGGAAATTGCCATTCGCATGGCGCTGGGCGCGTCGCGCAGCCGCCTGATGCGCCAGTTGCTCTCAGAAAGTTTGCTGCTTGCCGCGGCGGGAGCGCTGCTGGGCGGATGGCTGGCCGGGTCGCTGAGCCGCGCGCTAGTAGCGTTTGTCAGCACGCAGCAAACGCGGTGGGTGCTGGAACTGGAGCCGGACTGGCGCGTGCTAGCCTTCACCGCAGCGCTTGCAATTCTTACCTGCGTGCTCTTCGGGCTCGCGCCGGCAATACGCGCCACACGCTGCGGGCCGGGCGAAACGCTGAAAGCTGGCAGTCGCGGCACGAGCGCGGGCAGGGAACGCTACGGGCTGCGCCGCGCGCTGGTGGTAACGCAGGTCGCGCTCTCATTGGTGCTGGTCGCAAGCGCGCTGCTCTTTGGCCGCAGCTTTCAGAATCTGGTGATGCAGGACACCGGTCTGCGCCAGGAAGGAATGCTGGTTACCGAACTGGATTTCAGCCGGTTGAATGTGCCGCGCGAACGGCGGATCGACTTCTATCGCGAGATGCTGGCCCGCGTGCGCGCCGTGCCGGGCGTAGATGCCGCCGCGCACGCCCGCATCGTACCGCTGCGGGGCGACGGCTGGAACGAGTGGGTCTGGCGCGCCGAGCAGACCGAGGAGCAAAAAGCGCTGGCCTGGTTCAATCGTGTGAGCGAGGGCTACTTCACCACGGTGGGCGTCGCGTTGCTCGCGGGGCGCGACTTCGACGCGCGCGATGCCGCCAATGCGCCCAAGACCGCCATCGTCAACGAAGCGTTCGCCAAACGCTTCTTTGCAGGCGCATCGCCGCTGGGCGCGCGGTTCGTCACCCAAGACAACGCGGGCATGCCCGCCACGCAATATGAAGTCGTTGGCCTGGTGGCCGACGCGAAATATCGCAGCTTGCGCGACGAAATTTTTGCCGCCGTGTATTTGCCTTTGGCGCAGGAAACCGAACCTACGCAGGACGCGACGTTTGTGGTGCGGACCGATTCGCCGCTTTCCGCAGTGAGCGCGGAAGTGAAGCGCACCGTGGCGGAACTCAGCCCGCAGATTGGACTCGATTTCAGCGTGCTCAAGACGCTGATCCGCGCTCGCTTGCAGCAGGAGCGGCTGATGGCCACACTCTCGGGATTTTTCGGCGCGCTGGCCATCGTGCTGGCGGCCGTCGGGCTTTACGGCGTGATCTCTTACATGGTGACGCGGCGGCGCAACGAAATCGGCATCCGCATGGCGCTGGGCGCGCAGGCGCGCAACGTGCTGGCGCTGGTCCTGCGCGAAGCCGGCGTGCTGCTGGCGGTGGGCTTAGCCATTGGCACGCTGCTGACATTGGCGGCAGGGCGCGCGGCCAGCTCGATGCTCTACGGCTTGCAGCCCTACGATGCGGCGATGTTGAGCCTGGCCGTGGTGTTGTTCGCGGCGGTCGCGCTGGCCGCCAGCTATCTGCCGGCGCGGCGCGCAGCACGCCTCGACCCGCTCGCCACGCTGCGGGAAGAGTAAGACCGAGGCTGAGGCAAAAGTAAAAAGGCAAAAGGAAAAAGACAAAACGGCGTCATCACCGCGCTCAGCTCCAGCCGGCGTTCGCACTTGCCAGGTAAGCTGCCCGCCTCCTACTTTTGCCTTTTTACTTTTGACTTTGTACTTGGAGCAAGCTAGTAGATGGGGCGGCGAGGCGCGGGCCGCTTGGCCGGTGGCACCGCCATTTTGCGGATCATATCCAAGACCAGCTTCTTGTCGCCGTCGTTGAGGCCCGAGCTGTATTTCCGGATTTCGTTGAGGAAGCGGATTTCGTCGGGCGAAAGCTCGCCCAGCATGCGCTGGCGGTCGCGGTCTTGGGCCGTTTGCCCGCCGGGAAAGAAATCGGCCAGCGAGATTTCCATGGCTTCCGCGATTTTGGCCAGAGTTTCCAGCGAGGGCACGGTGTGGCCGTTTTCCACGCGCGATAGATAGCAGCGCAGCAGGCCGGTGCGCCGCTCGATGTCGCCTTGCGACAAGCCGCGGTCCGTGCGGTAAGAACGAATGACGTTGCCGATGTTGACCTTGGGCTTTTCTTTTGGCACCGGCTACTCTCTCGCCACGGGGCGTATCTTACTGAGCGACCCTGGCCAGTGCAAGAGGATTTTGTGGCCGAGGTACCGAGGCGCGGTGTTGTTCCGCAGCGCCCATGCGGCGGTAAGGAAGTCGGGAGGCATGGAGGTAGGGAGGGCTCACCTTGCTTACCTCCTCACCTCCTTACCTCGCTAGTTCGCTGCTCCGCTAGCGCCGTGTGGACGGGCGCTGCACGTTCAAGTCGTCTTGCAGTGTGAACTCGAGCAGCGTTTCGCTGGGCACGCGCACCTGCTGGCCTTTGGTGAACACCTGCACGGCAGTGCCTGCTCCGGCGCCCACGCCCGCGCCGATAGCCGCGCCTTTGCCGCCGCCGGCAATCGCGCCGATGATGGCGCCGACGGCTGCGCCGCCGCCAACCTTCACCGCGGTATCCTTGCCGCGTGACTTGCCGGCCACGCCATACTCGCCGGTGGTCAGGTTATACGGAAGGCCGTCAATCACGACCTCCGTTAGTTCGAGCTTCAATTCGGATTTGCCCGTGAGCTTGCCGGCTTCTTCCACCTCCGTCAGGCGGCCGATGACCTCGGCGCCCTGCGGCACAGCTACGGCGTTGTTGATGGTGATGGCGTCCTCGACGCTGGCGCGGAACGTGTCGCCGGGCTGGTTCTTCTCCGAGTCGATGCTGTCAATCATGCGCACCACCAGCGTTGTGCCGGCCGGGATGATACCTCCGGCCGTGGCTGTGGCTGCGCGCCGATTGGTTTGCGAAGCTGGCGTGGCCGCCGAGGCGTTCACCTCGCGGTTGCTGTCAGCCGCGCTCTCCCCGTCCAGGAAAATCGCGGTCACTTCGGTCCGCTTGTAAATCTTGGTTTGGCCGTCTACCCGGAAGTGCACATTGACGCGTGATCCGCCCATGTAGGTGCCATCCAGCACGCGGCCGTCCTTCAACTCCAGCCGGTCCGCTGCTGCGGGAGTGACCGCGAGCGCCACCGACGCTACGAGCAAAAGGAATTTCGTGATTCGATTCACAGGAGCCCCCTCAGGAGTGCGGGATTGAGGGCGCGGGCGTCGCCGGGTTGGCGCCGGCCCACAAGCCACTGAACAAAACGCAGCTTCCGCCTCCTCGGACTATTGTACGCCTATCCTGCATATCGTGCGCCGAGGCGCTACGGCGACGGTTCGGTCAAAGTAGTCGGTCACGTTGCCGTCACCGCCCGGTCAACCTGCCGTCACGCAATCTGCTAGAATTGAGTGGTTTAGACTGGGTTCCGCCAGCGACTGGTCCCGTTCGGTAATTCCAATGGCAATCGCCGAAACCATCGCGCTACCCGCGCCGCTGGAGGTCGAGAAGGTGCGACCGGCCAGCCGCGTCTATCCCGGCGCCTTGATTGTGGTGGAAGGCATCGACGGCTCCGGGAAAAGCACCCAGCTCTACCTGCTCAAGCGCTGGCTGGAGCTGGGCGGCTATCGCATCCACTTCACGGAATGGAATTCGTCGCCGCTGGTGAAGAGCGCCACGCGCCGCGGGAAGCGTCGCCGCCTGCTAACCCCTATCACCTTCTCGCTGCTGCATGCCGCGGACTTTGCCGACCGCTGCGAGCGGCAAATCCTGCCGCTGCTGCACGGCGGCTCGCTGGTGCTGGCCGACCGTTACATCTACACCGCGTTTGCGCGCGACTCCGCCCGTGGGTGCTCGGAGCGCTGGCTGCGCAATCTCTACAGC
>JBOGNS010000520.1:0-6703 GCA_050747305.1 Candidatus Acidiferrales bacterium
CGCCTGCTGCGCCAGATGCTCACGGAAAGTTTGCTGCTGGCCATCGCCGGCGGTGTCGGCGGCTTGCTCCTCGCCTATTGGACGAAGAATCTCTTCATGTATTTCGCGCCAGCCATCGAATTCCCTATCGTGATGCCCTTCGAAATCAATACGCAGGTACTCGCGTTCACCGGCGCCGTCGCGCTCGCTACCGGCCTGGTCTTCGGTCTCGCGCCCGCGTTTCAAGCCACGCGGCCCGACGTGATCCCCGCGCTCAAGGACGAAAGCTCCGGAGCGGGCGGCGGCGGGCGCGGGAAATCACGCCTGCGCAGCACGCTGGTAGTGGCGCAAGTGTCGCTCTCGCTGATTTTGCTGATCAGCGCGGGCCTGTTCATTCAGAGCCTGCGCAACACGCAGACCATCAACCCCGGCTTCGACAAAAATCTGCTCATCGCCGGCATGGACCTTTTCCCCAACGGCTACAACGCGGACCGCGGCCGCGTCTTCCACCAAGAACTGCTCGAGCGCCTCAACGCGCTGCCCGGCGTGGAAAAAGCCACGCTCGCCCGCCGCATCCCACTCGGCCTCGCGGGCACCAGCTCCACCACCATTCAAGTGGACGGCTACCAGCCCGCCCCCAATGAATCGCCCTTCGTCTACTACAACAGCGTTGGGCCGGACTACTTCGCCGCCATGGGCATTCCCGTCCTCAGCGGGCGCGACTTCTCCACCGCCGACCGCAAAGGCGCCCCCGGCGTCTGCGCCGTCAACGAAGCCACCGCCCGCCGCTACTTCAACGGTGAAGACCCGGTGGGCCGCACGCTGAAGGTTGGCGACCAGCAACTCACCGTGATCGCGCTGGTCAAAGACACCAAGCTGCGCAACTTCACCGAGCCGCCCGTGCGCCAGCTTTGGCTCGCGGTGGGCCAGTTCTACCGGCCCGACGCGATGCTGCACGTGCGCACCGCCGGAGACCCCGCCGCCATCACGCCCGCGGTGCAGGATGTGGTGCGCTCGCTGGACCCCAACTTGCCGGTGTTCGGCATTCGCACCATGGCCAAGCACCTCGAGTCCGGGGCCATCGTGCAGCGCATTGGCGGCACTATGCTCGCCGTATTTGGCGCGCTGGCATTGCTGCTGGCGTCGGTGGGCCTCTACGGCGTGATTGCTTACATCTTCTCGCAGCGCACCCACGAGCTGGGCATTCGCGTGGCGCTGGGCGCGGGACGCCGCGACATCATGCGCCTCGTGCTGGCGCAAGGCGCATGGCTCGCAGGCATCGGCCTCGCCATCGGCCTCGCTGCATCGGCCATGCTCATGCCGCTGATGAGCAGCCAACTGGTCGGCGTCGCAGACCGCGACCCGCTCACCTTCGCTGCCACCGCGCTGGCGCTGGCCGCCGTCGCGCTCGCCGCCAGCTACTTCCCGGCGCGGCGCGCCTCCCGCGTCGATCCCATCGTGGCGCTGCGCTATGAGTGAGGTCATCGGTGATAGGTGATAGGGCGTAGGGGCGCTGCTCGCTGCGCCCTTGTCGTCGTATTGCGCTGCTCGCTGCGCCCTTGTCGTCGTATTGCGCTGCGAATGGAGGTCACCGCGCAGGGGATGGGGAACGAGCTACGCGTGAATTGGGGGACGAGGTTCGCGGGACTCGGTACTCGGTACTAGGGAAGCCATGTGAGCGGTCGCCTGGCTCCTAGTCCCGAGTCCCTAGTCCCGAGTACCTCGTCCCCCAACTTTTCAACTTTCAACCTCCCCTTCAACTTTCAACCTCCCGCTTCAATTTTGCTCTTTCCGCGTTCTGAGTTCTGCCTTCTGCCTTCTGAGTTTCTTTCGATCACCTTCTTGACACCGGTTCCCACTCGATCAACGATCCGATCCGCTTTACGTTCACCCTGAGCCGGCCAGCGGCGGGCGAAGGGTACCGCCGGCATCTTGCAGGCGTTGTTTGCGCCGCTGCTCTTGTCGTTTGGCGCCGTCGGCGGATGAGGGCTGGCCCGGCCACGCCGCGCGCAGCTTTTGGAGTGCGGCAGCGAAGCTGCCGCTTTGTTTTCAATAGCACCGCGACTGCCGTTGCCGTCGCAAGCCGCAGCCAGCGCAGCCACGGCGTTTGAATCTGAAATTTTGAGTTTTGAATTTTGAAATTTTGAATAATTTTGAATCTGGAATTTTGAATTCGCAATTTCTGAGTTCTGATTTCTGAGTTCTGCGTTCTGAGTTTCGCTAGTCACTAGCCACTAGTCACTAGCCACTAGCCACTAGTCACTAGCCACTAGCCACTACCTTATGAAGCCAACTCCCATCCCGCCACCCGCCGCTCCAAGCGCCACCGCCGCGTCTCACCTCCCCGAGCCCGTCTTCCACGACCCGCGCCACCACATCAAAATCTTCCACGGCGATTGCCTCCACATCCTCGCCGCCATCCCGCCCGACACCGTCGACCTCATCTTCGCCGACCCCCCTTACTTCCTCTCCAACGACGGCATCACCTGCCACGCCGGCCGCATGGTCTCCGTCAACAAAGGCCACTGGGACCGCTCCCGCGGCCCGCAGCTCAACCACGACTTCAACCTGCAATGGCTCGCCGCCTGCCAGCGCCTCCTCAAGCCCAATGGCGCCATCTGGGTCAGCGGCACCGCAATTGCACGCAAGTACATGAAGTGCCCTGGGGAAGTCAGTACGGAAAGGAGCAATATGCTTCGATTTCGACTGTTAGAAAATGGTTCTTTACAGGTAGAGACTGAAACCGGTTGGACCACCATCCGCCAGTTCGACATGGATGGCGCTGGCCGTGAGGCGGATGCCCACAAGCTCTGTGCGGCGCTCAACGCGGTCGGTGAGTTTGGGGACGGAATGGACTGACTTGAATCGATTAGTTGGCTGTGTCAAACCAACGAAGCCGAAATTTACCTCGCCATCGGAACATGATCTAATGCCGGCGTGCGCCTCACGCTGCCCGTCCCACCTGACCGCTACAAAAGCCCGCCGCAGCGCGCGAGAATCGCCACCGAACTTTGGGCCGCTTTGAACCTTTACTGCGCGAATTGTCACTCCAATCGCCTTCGCCAAGCCGCCGCAAATCATCCGGCCATTGACTATTTCTGTCAGAACTGTGAAGCGCCGTTCCAGCTAAAAAGCCAGTCCAGGCCTTTCGGCCGGCGCATTCTGGATGCGGCCTACAGCACGATGATTCGTGCTATTCGCGAAGACCGGACTCCCAATCTCTTGGCGCTTCACTACGACCGGGAAGCTTGGTCGGTCAGAAACCTATTTCTCATTCCCCGCTTCGCTTATTCCGAATCCGCAATAGAGTGTCGGAAACCACTGGGGCCCGCGGCCCAGCAGGCTGGTTGGGTTGGCTGCTACATTCGCCTCGACTTGCTTCCGCCCGATGTCCGCATTCCGCTGGTTCTCGATGGCGCCAGTTACGAGGCCCGCGAGGTCCGTCGCATGTTTGCGCGCATTCGCCCTCTCGAAAAATTGCGGGCCAAGCAACGCGGCTGGACACTCGACGTGCTCACCGCCATCCGTTCTCTTGGCAAAGGGGAATTCTCACTGGCCGATGCCTACAGTCTCGAAGCAAACTTGTCCAAGCTCCATCCCGAAAATCGCCACGTTCGCGACAAAATCCGCCAGCAGCTTCAGGTGCTGCGCGACCGCGGCCTCCTCGCTTTCGTCTCTCCTGGACGTTATCGCCTTGGGTAAATCAGCCGCGACGTGCGTAGATATCAGCCCACGATGCTGCGACGAATCATGTCCCGAAAGTCAGCTTCTCCAGACGCCGAGGCCGAAAAATGCTCGCTAGTGAGAGCAATATTGTCATTGTGCATGCTCTGCCTTACGCGTGCAAAGATTGCAGAGAAGTAGTCTGCAGATAGGTCACCCAGCTTTCGACCTTCCCTCACCATTGCAGGTAGTGCTTTCATGATTCCGGAGAACCCTAGCGTCTTTGTGAGCACGAAGGTGGCCGGATCGTCCCATTCCTTTGGCCACGCACGCCGAGCGCCTTCGAAGATGTTCAGGACAACCTTAAGAATGAGTGGGTCCTTCTCCTCGCGAAAATACTCGTTGAATACACAGCCCGGATGAACCAGCGGCGGTTTTTTCCTCTTTAGCAACTCCATATCCTTAGCAGGATTGGCACTAACGTGGGGCATGAGAAATTTGATAAACGTTCCTTGAGACAGGCTCTCGGTGCTGCCGGCTACGGATTTTCTACCTAACATCTTCAACCTGCGGAACCATGGGGACTCCGGCATGCTGTTCACGGCGCGCGCTATTTCGTGGCACGTTTTTGCTGGGCTCCGAGATTCCGTAACCCCAAATAGTTCGTATATCAGCGATGCAGGTACTTTGGTTTGGGTGCCATTTATTGTTGCGAAAAGCAAAGCCTTCTCTTCCTCGGTTGCATCAATAATGAAGACAACAGGAAGCACAAAATCACTTCTCATGTCCGATTTCACGAGTCCAAGAACCCTGTGTTGCCCATCAACTATGTCGGCAACCTTATCTCCCCTTACGTCTATGTGTCCGTCCTCCACGTCGCAGTTCTCACTCCCAATTGCAAGCAGAATCGGTGTGGGAAAGGCGGCGTCGCTGCTCTCGGCGTATTCCGCGATTTGCTTGACTCTTCGGGCCGAAGGCTCTCGCTGGATGCCGCCACCCGAAGAAAGGGTATCCGGATCAAATGTGCGGGGAGTTGCCTTCGAGAGTCGGATGACATCTTCTGCTGGCACGGCAGACAAGTAGAACGTACCAGCTGGGTTGCTCGAATGGAATCACAGGATAGGTCATAGCTTAACTCCCTTATCGTCAGTGGTAGTTTCCTGCGCGGACTTTGCCAGCTGCTGAACGCTCTGGTCGTCTTCCTTTCGAACAGACTCAACACCCTTTTCCCACGATGCGAACCGAAAACAATAAAGGTAAGTAGCGCAGAGAATCCCGAGCATTGTGACAAGAACCTGAAACAATGGTGAAGGCGGAAAACCATCGGTAATCACCGCGTGAGCCACCAAGAACATCATCTGAACCAATACGACAAGAAGGGCGAGGACACTCACTAGTCCTCGAAGCCCAGCAGCAATCAAATTCGTGCCAGTTCCCGTAGCTACGAGAGCGCCGGCTATGCCTTCGGCCAAAAGAACCACGCTGAAAGACGCGAGGCTCCCCGCGCCTATCAAACTGACGAAGACCGCATACGTATCTTTGTTCCGGCTCCAAGTAAGTAGGATCGGCAACAGGAAACCCGCGAGGCCGACAATGTTCGCGACCATCCACCACACAATGAATTGGTATGGTCGCTCTCTTATTGAATTCAGTGGTTCAATCAAGTGCTTAAGGAAGGTCTTCATCTGGGCAGATTCTCCGCATTGAGTCTGAAGTATGCGAAGATTAACATACTGTGCCGTATTACTTTCGCGGAAAAGTGAGCAACAAGCGATGACGGTCACAGTGTGCGACAAAATCCGCCAGCAGCTTCAAGTCCTCCGCGACCGCGGCCTCCTCCGCTTCCTCGCCCCCGTCCGCTACCGCCTCCAGTAAAAACATCCGCCTTCATCTGCCCCATCTGCGCTCATCTGCGTTTCGTCTTTTCTGCCTTTGTCTGGAATTGTGAATTTGGAATCTTGAATCGTTGTTCTGACTGTGAACTGTTAGCTGTCGGCTGTCAGCTCGCGTTGTACCGCATCCGCGTTCATCTGCTCAATCCGCGTTCATCTGCGTTCTGCTTTTTTCTGCTGATCCAGGCAGGAACTGCTTTCAGGCAGGACTGGCAACGTATTCGCGAACGTCCACCTGCACCCCGGAGCTGGCGGCGTTCTCCGCGGTCCGGAACAACTCCCGGCTGAGTTCCGCGCTCACGAAGGCTTCCCCGCAATTCTCGCAAACCTGCGCGGGCACACCCTTGAACACCAGCGTCATGCTTCCGCGCTCCAGCGTCACGGCGGTCTTCCCCGGTCGCGTCTCTCCCGCCCGGCAAATCACGCACTTCATGGCTTCCTCCGCTTGTATCCCGCTTCCCACTGCGCCGCGTCCGGCTCGTACGCGGTAATCACGATGAGTTGATTATCGCTGACCCGCCCCAAGACTTCTATCCGCGTTCATCCCGCCGAATCCGCGTTCATCTGCGTTGCTTCCCGTTCTCTGTGTGACTCTGTGCCCCTCTGTGCTCTCTGTGTTCCTCTTTGCCTTTGCTTTGACCCTTCAACCTTTTCACCCATACAGAAAACGCTTGACAAACTAAATAGCCATGAGCTAACATACGACCGGAAACGAGCCTGACGCCATGCGACACCTCCGACGCTTCAACCCTTGCCCTCCGTGGCCTTTCGACCGCGCTGCGCCCCGCCCGCGCCCTGTAACCTTTTCACCCTTTCACGCTTTCACGTTTTTGCCTCGTGAGACTGCTATGATCACCCCACATAACCAAAAACCGGCGGATTTCCCAGCAAATCGCGCATGTCGCGCCCGTAAGTCCCAATTCACGACCGTCGTGCACTCTTCATCTAAGCTAAGTCCTTATTCACGACCGTCATGCATGTGCGACCCAGGGGGGTTGGGGGTACCCTGCCGGGTGGTACAGACCGGGCGGATGCCTGACAGATTAGACCGGGAGGATTCGTGAGACTGCTATGATCACTCCACGTAACCAAAAACCGGCGGATTGCCCAGCAAATCGCGCATGTCGCGCCCGTAAGTCCCAATTCACGACCGTCGTGCACTCTTCATC
>JBOGNS010000521.1:0-10162 GCA_050747305.1 Candidatus Acidiferrales bacterium
GGGCGAAGTAGAAGGCGGGGACGGCGGGCATGATGACGGCGCCGGCTTGCTGGGCGCGCAACATGTTTTCAAGGTGAATGCGGTTGAAGGGCGTTTCGCGCACGCACAGCACCAGCTTGCGGCCTTCCTTCAGGCAGACGTCGGCGGCGCGGGCAAGCAGGTCGCTGGCCAGGCCGCAGGCGATGTCCGCCAGGGTGCCCACCGAGCAGGGGATGACGACCATGGCGTCCACTGGATGGCTGCCGGAGGCAATCGAGGCGCCCACGTCCTTATTCGGCAGATACTCGATTTTCGCGGCGTCGCTGCCGGTGAGCAGCGCGGGCAGGCGGCGCGCCTCCTGCGCCACGATGCCCAGCTCGGAATTGATGAGGCGCAGGCCGGTGTCGGTGACCACCAGATGCACGCGGGCGACGCGCGGGTCGCGCTCGAGCAGGCGCAGCAGCGTCTGCGCGTAGATGGCGCCCGATGCGCCGGTGATGCCGGCGATGATGCTCTTGCCTTCTGGCGGGTTCATGGGCGTAGGCCGAGTTTCGAGTGTAGGAAGCGTGGGATGGGGAGTCAAGGTGGGGAAAGTCATAGGTGATAGGTACGAGGGACTCGGGACTCTAGGTACTCGGGACTAGGACTCGTTATGCGATGCAGGCGCCTCTCTTTCTTGATCCGAGCACAATTCGGATCCGGCGAGAATTGAATTGAAAACAAAGCAGTTTCGCTGCCGCACTCCAAAAACGCAGGGGCGGCTTTACGCCGCCCCTGTTGATTCAGAGGGGCGCAGCGAGCAGCGCCCCTACACAGAAAAAGCGCACAGGCTGGAAAGCCTGTGCTACTAGAACGTGAATCTGACGGCCAGTTGGAGCTGGCGCGGCTCGCCGACACCGAGGCGCAGGAAGCCGTCGAAATTGAAGAGCGCCGGGGTGGTAAGCGGGTTGACGAGATTCTCGTTGTTAAACGTGTTGAACATTTCGATGATGGGAATCAACTCGTAGCGCTCGCCGAAGCGGAAGGGCCGCTGGATGCGCCAATCGAACGAGAAAAACTCGTTGTCTTTGCGCAGCGTGTTGCGGTTGCCCACGGTGCGCACGGCGGGTGAAATGGGCTGCGCCGAGCGCGCCTGCACGCGGGCATTGGCTTCGATAGCCCAGGGCAGTTCGCCATAGGTGAAGAAGTTGAACTTGTGGCGAATGTCGCGGTCCGAAAAGCCGTAATCGGAGCGCAGCCCTTCGCTGTTGGGCAGCGTGCGGAAGGGGTCCAGTGCGCGGTCGGTGAAGGGATCACGCTCGTTGGAATCGTCGTCGTAGTCCCCGGAGAGGACGTAGTTGGCTTCCATCTGGAAGCGGTCTGAGAAGCGCTTGCGCACGCCGAAGGTGGCACCGCGATACAGCGACTGGCCAAAGCTGTTGGTGACCATCGCTTCGCCGAGGTAGGGCCCCAACCCGAGGCCGCCGTCCGGACGATTGAAGTTGATAAAGCGCGTCAGGTAAACACCCTTGGACCACGTAAAATCGAAATAAGCCGACCAGTCCGGCGCCAGTTCTTGCTCGTAGGCGACGTTCCAGGTGTAGATGCGCGGGTTGTGATAATCGCGGTCGAACACGCGCACGCCCGAGAAACACGGGAACGGATTGGTGCCCAGAGCGTCCATGCAGGAACTCGCCGTGGGAACCACCAAGTTCGGCCATGTCGGCACCGCCTCGTTAAACGGGACACCGAAGCCGAGCAGCGTGCCGATGAGCGGCGTGTCGCGGAAGATGGTCTGCTGCTGCAAACCGTTGGTGGTCACCGAACCAACCTGAGAAAGCATGTTGAGCCGCGCGTTATAGATGCCGGCATTGCCGCGAACCACCGACGTGCCGCCGCCTCCGATATCCCACGCAAAACCAAAGCGCGGCTGCCACATATCGGTCTGGTCCGGAAGGGTTCCGTTGGAGGGAAAATTCGGATCGCTGAGAAAGATGCCGTAGGCGGTCGAAGTTGGATCGACGGTACCGGGCATCATCTGCGCTTCCCAGCGCAGCCCGTAGTTGATGGTGAAGTTTGGCGCGACTTGCCACTTGTCCTGAATGAAAAAGGCGAACTCCTCATTGGACACGCTGGAAAAACCAGCCGCATCCGTGGCCAGCCCTGAGGGACCGGCGCCCTGCAAGTAGAGCAGCAGCGGCCCTCCCGTTGCCGTGGTACCCACCGGGCAGCCGGCGGTGACATCCACCCACGAGCCGTCCGAGCAGCCGGCCGTAGTCGGCCCGAAGCCGGCGCCCATGGCAGCGGGTGAGACGTAGCGCATGAATCCGACGACGCTGTCAAAGATGAAACGCCCCTGGAAAAAGCCGCGAAACACCTGATCGTTCAGGGTGTGCATCCACTCGCCGCCGAACTTGATGGTGTGGCGCCCGGTGACGATGGAGAAGTTGTCTTTGAGCTGGGTTCTCCAAATCAGTTCGTCGATCGTAGGGCCCAGGAAGAATGGGTTGCCGAAACGGAACGAGGGCGCGAAACCGACGCCGGTGTCTGCATCCAATCCGGCTTCCACCGCGGCGCGTGGGCGATTTTCGCGGGCATAGGTAAAGTGCAGCTCGTTCAGCTTGGTGGGTGAAACCGTGCTGAACAGGTTCACATTGAAGATGTTGATTTTGCCCGGCCCCTCGATGCCATTGGCGGAGTTGCCGTAAGTGGGCACGTCGAACGTCTCGTTGATTTTTTTCGACCAATTGAAATTATACGAGAACGCCAGATGCTGGTTCTGCGTGAAATTATGGTCGAGCTTGCCGAGAAAAGCGGTGTTAAACAGCGGGCGGCGCACCGGCAGGTCTTCCTGCGTGCCGACGGTGTTGCCCATGAATTCCACCAACGCCAGACGCTGGCAATCGGCGCTGCCGGCGATCAACGCTTCGTCCGCCAGGTTGCCGGCGGTAAACGACGATTGCGGGCACGGGGTACCGATAGGCAGGCTCAAGTTGGCGCGTTCCAGGTTGCCGGTGATGCGTTCGATGGCCGCGAAATAAAAAGTCTTGTCCGCGACGACTGGGCCGCCGATGGTGGCGCCAAACTGCTCGCGGTGGAAATCGGTTTGTGGGGTGCCGTCGGAGTTTTCCGCCGTGAGCGCTTCGAGGCGCTGGAAGTGAAAGATGCTGCCGTGAACGTCGTTGGTGCCGGACTTGGTGATCACGTTGATCACGCCGCCGGCGGTGCGGCCGAATTCCGCGTTGGCGCCCGCGGGGATCACCTGAAATTCCTTGACCGCTTCGAGCGTGATGTCGATAGCCGCGCGCTGCCCACCGGGCTGCTCGCCGAAGAAGCCGTTGTTGTAGTCGCCGCCATCGAGTGAAATATTGTTGTAGATGCCGCGCTGCCCGTTGAAGGTGATTTCGTCGCCGTCGGGCCCCTGCACCACAGAGACGCCCGGCGTGAGCGTCAGCAAGTCTTCGAACTTGCGGCCCAGTACCGGCGTGGTGCTCACGGTGGTCTGATTCAGGGTGTTGGAAACTTCCGTTTTGACTACATCCACGGTGGGCGTGCCGGTCACGGTAACCACCTGGGTGGCTGCGCCCGCTACGGCCATGTTGAGATCGAGGGTGATGGCCTGGCCCACCGTGAGCACCACGTTCTCGTGCACCAGCTTGGCGAAACCGTCCTTGGTCGCCGTCAGTGTGTAGCGCCCCGAGGGCATCAGCAGAAATGAAAAGCGGCCGTCGCCATCGCTGGTGAGCGAGCGGATGGCATTGGTGTCCAGATTCCGGGCTTCGATATTGGCGCCGGGCACCACGGATCCCGATGCGTCCACCACCGTGCCCCGAATCACCCCGGTAGTGATCTGCGTTTGCGCGGCAGCCGGGGTGGCCAGCAGGCCGCAGAGTGTTGCCACACACATCACTGCCCACAACTTTCTCATTTCAATTTTCCTCCAGAAGGAAATCCGTGAAATGCGAGCAGGAACAGGCGTCGGCGGAGAAAGACAAGCGCAAACCCCCAGTTCGTGCACCCCAAACAAGAGGATTATAGAACAGGCGTGGCGGCGCGCAACAGCGCTTTGTGGAAAAGTGCGGCAGAGGCTAGCGGCGATAGCGCGGCGGCACCGCTTCGTCGCGGTCAAACGCGATGTCGTCGAAGCACGCGGCCACCCCGTGCCACCCTTCCATGGCGGCAGGTTCCGCGCGCACCACCCGCGCCGCAGTACACATGCGCACGCTGCCCTGCCCCAACGGCCGGTCCACCAGCGCCACTTCCAGCTCGATGCGCGTTCCCGGCTCGATCCATTTGGGGGCCAGAAAATAGACGCCGCTGGAGCTGATGTTGCGCGTCAGCAGCGTGACCGGCACCGGTTCCTCCACATCGCCTACCCGGCGCAGCCGCAACGGCAAGTTCAGCGCGGCGCGCGCATGAACCCGCCGCTCGCTGGCCACTCCCACCGCATGCGTAGGCACGCGTCGGAAGCTTGGCGCAGGCACGGCGCGCAAACCAGTAGTGGTCGCATGGCGCCTGACAGCAGAGTCGTGCGGAGTCTTCTTTGCCTCGGCAGACATTGAGTCCCCCCAACGGAGCAAACGGTAACAGCAAAATGGTTGTGCTAATGACCTGGAACTGGAGCGGGATCGAACGCAATGTCGTCGAACACCGCCGCCACGCCCGTCCGACCGGCTCGGCCGACAGGCGAAAGGCGCACCACACGCGCGCGGGCAAACAGGCGCAGGCTTGCGCCACCCAGCGGCTCTGGGGCCATCCGTATTTCCAGGTCGAGCGAAACTCCCGGCGCGAACGCGCGGTGGATGACAAAAAAAACGCCGCCGCAACTGATATTGACGGTGCGCGTTTCCGCGGGCTGCGTCGCGATCCGGCCGCCGATGCGCCGCACTTGTACCGGCAGGTTCAGCGGCAGCCGCGGAAATTCACGGCGCTCTTCATTCCGAATGTACAGATCGCGAAGCTCACACGCGGTTGCGGACGGAAAAAGTTGCTCGGAAGAAAAGTCTTCCGCCGGCGAGACTGATCCCCACTTCCCCGGATGTGCGGCACGCACGACTTCCCCCAACGGAACCGCGCAGGACACCCTTACCCGAAGCCTTCGAGTCGCGGATCATTTCGCGCCCGATTGCATGGCAGTGTGCGGCAGGCGGTTTACGAGGGTCAATTCTCGGCCGGCAAGGAAGTGTTGTAGTGGATACCTCAGGGCATACGGCAATCGGCGCAGGATATCTTGTGGCCGCAGTGGGGCGCGACCACAACCCATGCTACTCACATCAAAACATTTGCCCCAGCGCCCAGCCGAACGCCGACCGGCGCTCCGGCAGCAGGAAAGAGCTGCCATCGGGCAGCAGCAGCTTGCGTCCCCACCGCAAGACATCGACAGCGTAGTGCAGGCGCAGCGTTTCATGGGCCAGCGGGTTCTGCATGCCGAGCAACGATTCCGGCAATTGCCAGCGCAACTCGATGCCGGAGGTGGCGCGCGGGCGGCCGCTGGTCGCTTGCAGCAGTTCGCCGCCGGCAAGTTGTAGCAGCGACCACGCGGTGGCCGCGTCGAGAAACGCCGCAACTTGCACGCGGTTGGCAGGCTCGAGTGGAATGCGGTATTCGGAATTTGCGGCGACGATAAAATCGCCTCCCACCGCGGTGACACTGCTGTGCGGCTGGCCTGCGCTGTCGCCCATTGTCCGGCTCGCATACGGCGTAAGCTCCGCGTCGCGCAGCCCGCGCACCAGTTGCCCGCCGCCAAACAGCCGGTTGTGTACAGCGAGGCTGGCCCCGGAATGCGGCGCTACGCCTGCCACAAGCCCGCGGAAGGCCCAAGCGTTGCGGCCGCGTGTGAAGGGATCGCGACCAAGCCGCGCATACTCCGCCGACCCGCGCAGCGTCTGTTCATTTCCGCCGAGCGGCCCGCCGGCGAAGGCGCCGGAAACTTCCAGCCGCCGCGCCGCGTTTTGCCGCGTCCAATTCGCGCCCACACTGCTGCGCGAACTGCGCGTTACAACCGTTGCGGGAGTCTGGCCGGGGACGAAAGGCGAAGGCGTACGCGTGGTGGTGCGCGCCAAATCGTAGTGGAACGCGAGCACATCTTCCGCGCCTACGGGCTGTGTCAGCGATTGCGTCACGCCCAGGCTGTGCGCGCTGAACAGCCGTTCGCGCCCCGCGGAGCCGGGCATATGCGGCCGCAGCACGCTATTGTAAAAAGAGAGCGCGGCTCCGGTGCGCGAACCGAATAGTCCTTCGCGCGCAATCTGCACGGCGGTAAAGAGGCTGGCCGGCCCGCCCTCAAGCTGGCCGGTGATCAGCTCCTCGCCGCCAAAGAAGTCGAAGAGGTTATACGCGACGCCCACCGTGCTGCCCCAACCCGCCGCGCCGCCGAGCAACGAAATGCGCTGCCGGCCGATTTCCTCCACTGTGATGTGCACGTCCACCGTGCGCTTCTCGTGATCCCACGTCAGGCGCACACTTTCCGGCGTGGCGCGCTCGATGAAGCCGGAGTCCGCCAGGCGCGCCAGACCTTGCTCGAGTTTGGTTTCGTCGAAGGGATCGCCCTCCGTGATGCGCACGCGACGGCGATAGAAACGGTCGCTGAAGCGGTGGTGGCCCCTGATTTCGATGCGGCGGACGATGTAGGCATTGGTGGCGCGCGAGCGCAGGATCACGCGCACCGTGCCGGTGGCGGGATCGAACCGCTGGTCGAGGTCGATCACGTGGCGCGTGCCATCGGGCTTGCGCAGCTCGGGCAAGCGCGCCAGCGTCTCCTGCGCGCGCAGAACTTTTTCTTCCGAGTAAGGTTCGCCCGGCGCGAAGGGGCCGATGCCTTCCGGCAAGCCATCCAAATCGTCCAGGCCCGGGCCTTCGATGCGCACGGAATCGAGGCGATACTGTGGCCCTTCCTGCACCGGGATGGAGATGCGGAAGCGCTCTTCTTCTTTCTTACGCGGCCAGGGCAGCCACTCGCGAACTTTTCTCTTAAAGACTTCCACTTGCGCCTCGCCGAGGCGCGCGTGGGGGTAGCCGTGATTGCGGTAGTAGCGCTCGATGCGCTCGCGGTCCAGCGCCAGACGCTCCGCCGTAAAAACATCCTTGTCGCGGAGCCCGGCGAAAAGAGCGTGCGGGGCCACGCTATCCATCCTGCCGCGCAGCCGCTTATCGGAGAACGCCAGATTGCCGAGGAAGTCCACCTGGCCGGCGTAGATGCGCGGGCCGTCCGCGATGTGGAACTCCGCAAAGACCGCGTCGGTGGGCAGCTCGATTAGACGCACCTGCGCTTTGGCCTGCGGGCGGCCGCGCTCCGCCAGTTCGGACTCAATGGCGCGCGACGCGCGCCACAACTGAGTGCGATTGCTGGGCGTGGCCACCTTCAGATCGAGGCCGCGCGAAGCCAGCACGCGCTTTACTTCCTGCCGGTCGAGGAGGTTGGAGCCGACGAAATCCACGCCGGCCAAAAACGGCCGCTCCTCGAATACGAAAATGAGCCTTAGCAGCGGAAGGCTGCTCGTGAACGCAACCGGCGGCGCCGGGGCGCGGTGCGTGAGCCCGGGCGGCGGCCCGCCAAGCACCGCGGCGATCTGCACCGGCAATAACTCCACGCGTACGCTCACTGAATCGAACCAGCCCAGATCATCCAGCGCGCGGACGTCGCGCTCGATCTGCCGCGCATCCAGCGGCAGCCCTTCATGCACACTGATGTGCGCGCGGATCGCGTCCATCGCGATGCGGCGCAAACCGGTGAACTCAATTTGACGGATGATGCCGCTCTCGAGCGCGGCTTCGCCGGCCGTCAGTGCGACCGGCGACGATTGCTGTGCGGCGAGCGGGAAGGCAGACAAGAATGCAAGTAGGAACAAGCCACTTCGTTTCACACAACACCTCTGCGACGCGGGCTGACGCCCTTTCACCATACCCCAATGCCCTCATGGATGTAAGAGCGTTTTAAGGGGTTGCCACAGAAAATTCCCGGATTCCGGGTCCGGTTTCGCGACCTTGCCCGCCTCGCGCATCACGCTCCACCAATGCGTTGCTAGGGGTGAAAGCGGGAACGGAGAGTGGGCGACACCATGGGGCACGCGTTTGCCGGCGGCGCGAAAAGCCTCCGGCGCAGCCGAGCGATGATGCGGTAGCCCCAATCCAGCAGCGGACGCGGCAGCACCCCGCCGATTGCCCCCACGGTGCTCCATCCCCCGCCCAGCCGACGCAGCACGTGCAGCACCGCAGCGGAGCGCAGCAGCAGCGAGCCTTCGCTGGTCCGCACCATGGCGCTATCGGGCAGCGGCGCGGGCGGATGCGCCACGGCAGCGCGGAAGTGTTCACCGCCCAGGGGCGCGAAGTCGAACCAGCCTGCCGCGTCGCGCTTGGCCGTGAACCGCACCAGCGCATGGCACAGCCCGCAGCCGCCATCGAAATAGATGGTTTCGCGTGCCGGCGGTGGCGTTGCTGGTCGGTCACTCATGGCTGCCCCGTAGTCGCGAGGCGATTCGATGTTCTTGATGCGTGACCCGTAGCGGAAATCCCCATTTTAGCTCACCGGGCAACGGCGTCGTGCCCGTCGCCGGGGCCAAATTGGAGCTAGCAACGCGCCGCGCGCAACGTCCAAATGATAGGCGCTCTTCGAGCGGACATTTCGCACTTTAGGGCCGGAGCGCAGCGATGATCGACGTGATTCTCAAGCGGTTCGAGCAGCCGGATGAAACGCGACACTTCGAGAAAGGCAAGTTCGAAGTGGTGCGGATCGGCGGCATGACCATCGCACGCGCCAGCTACCAGCCAGGATGGAAATGGTCGGAACATGTGGCCCCGACGATGGGCGCCGCAAGCTGTCCGCTCGAGCACGTAGGGCTGGTGATTTCCGGGCGCATCGTGGTGAGAATGGACGACGGCGGCGAATGGGAAATGCGCGCCGGCCACCTCTTTCATGTCGCGCCGGGACACGATAGCTGGGTGGTGGGCGACGAGCCCTACGTTTCGCTGCATTTCCTCGGCGCAGAAACTTACGCGCGCAAAGCTTAAGCCGAACACTGTGGAGTGCGGTAGGCGAGACGCGCTCATTTTAGCGCATCCGCCGAACGCACCGTGAAACCGCGGCCAAATTGGAACTAAAACACGCACGCGCAACGCCTAATTCACCAGAGTAAATTTCAACTTTTCGCGCCGGCGTCGCAGTTGCAGGAGTACAATTCTGCTCAGGCTGAACCCTCCGGGGCCGAACGGCTCAGCCAGGAGGCTCCCGATGAAGCATTCACAATTCCGGCTGCTGCTCGCGGTCAGCGTGCTGGCGCTGCTCGCGGCGATGCCGGCATTCTCGGCGCGGCAGGAAGGCACGCCGGCGGTCCCGTCAGAAGGCTGCACCATTCCCGAGGATGCCGCGAAAGTTGCAAACCCGGTGAAGGTGAGCGCCAGCTCCGTGGCGGAGGGCAAGCGGCTGTTTGCCACGCAGTGCGCGCTGTGTCACGGCAAGACCGGCGACGGCAAGGGCGACCTGGTGGAGCCCATGAAGCTCAACGTCAAGGACTACCATGACCCCACCGCGCTCAAGGAACTCACCGACGGCGCGTTGTTCCACGTGCTGAAGAAAGGCTGCGGGCAGATGCCCGGCGAGGAAGGCCGCCTCAAAGATACGCAGATGTGGAATCTGGTGAATTTCATCCGTTCGCTGGCCCGGAAAGAGGCCGTCGCCAAGGCCGAAGAGAAACCTGCACCGTGAGACAAACCAACACCCAGTCGAGAGCTTACAGTCGACAGTCTACAGTTCACAGTAAAAGAGCGGACCTGGAGGATGGCGAACATACAGGCGATGGAACTGTAAGCTGTGGACTGTGAGCTGTGGACTGTGAGCTGTGGACTGTGAGCTGTAAACTGGAGTTTCCATGAAACATGCACCGGGATTTCTGGCGATTGTGAACGACGCGAAGTCGCGCATCAAAGAAACCAACGTGGCCGACGTGAAGCGCCGGCTGGATGCAGGCGAAAAATTCCATCTGGTGGATACGCGCGAGGAAAGTGAGTGGGCGCGCGGGCACGTCGCTGGCGCGCAGTGGCTGGGCAAAGGCATCATCGAGCGCGACGTGGAAGCGAAAATCCCCGATAAAAACGCGAAGATTATCCTCTACTGTGGCGGCGGCTTCCGTTCCGCGCTGGCCGCCGACAATTTGCAGAAAATGGGCTACACCAACGTCGAGTCCATGGACGGCGGCTGGCGCGGCTGGAC
>JBOGNS010000522.1:0-15437 GCA_050747305.1 Candidatus Acidiferrales bacterium
ATGCCATTCGGAACTTTATCGCGGCCACCAACGGACATCCGAAACCATTCCTATGGACCAAAACCGCCGATCAAATCCTGGCCAGCGTGGCGCGCTTTTGTAAACGTATTTCTGACTCAGGACACTAGCAGCTTGTTGAAAAACTAGGTTTGGCTGTCATTCCGTCTATGACGACGATTGCTCCGTCAAGGGTTTTTTATTCGACACTTCACCGGGGACGCGCCACGGCTGAGTCGCGCGCCCAGTGGCTTTTTCTTTTCTTCGCCAGGTCTTTTGCTTTTGACTTTGTTCTTGCTTGGATCGAAACCATGGCTCGGCTCTTTCGTCATGCGGTGGCCGCCTGTGGCGCCACCATCCATCTATTCGGTCGCTACCGCCCCATGACGTCTAGATTCGAACTCCCTCCGCCTGCGAGGGAGGCCGGATGCCCACTCAAGCGATCGGCCTCAACGTGCGACCACGGAATGACTCGGGCTCTCCGGCATTGCCACCACCGGACGCGGCGCCTGCGGCCGGTACGGCCGGTTGCAGCGCAGCATCCAATACAACCGCATGGCCAGCTTGCGGGCCACCATCACGCGGGCCAGCGCGGTGTGCTTGCGCGCCGCCAAGCGACGATAGGCACGCCGCAACTGGGGGTCGCGGCGCACCGCATTCAGCGAGGCTTCCACCAGCAAGCTGCGCAGGAACCCATTGCCCTGCTTGCTGATCGATCCCAGCTTCTGCCGCCCGCCGCTGGAATCTTCCCGCTGGTTCAGGCCCAGGTAGCTGACCACCTTCTTGGCTTTGGCGAAACGCTGCCACGGACCCAGGGTGAGCACAAAGGCCAGACTCACCACCGGTCCGATGCCCGGATGGGTTTGCAGCAACCGCGCCGTGGGATGCGCCGCGGCCATCTTGTACACTTCCCCATCCAGTTGCGCGATGCGCGTGTCCAACTGATCGAGCAGCTGCAACAAATCCTGGCGTCGCACTGCCGTCCAACCGGACAGCGGCAAGGCTTCCAGCACGCGCCGGCCTTCCCGGATCCACAGCTTGCGTTTGCGCTGCACTCCCTGGTTGAGCGCCAGGTGCTGCAACTGGTTCTTCACCGCCACGCGCATGCGCACCAGCTTGTGGCGATGCAACAACAACTGCCGCGCATCGCGCACCTCTGCCGACGGCACCCAGATGCGCGGGAAGCGATCGCTGAGCAGCAGCTCGAGCAGATGCTGGGCATCGCGCCGGTCGGTCTTCTGCCGGCGCACCACCAAGCTGCGAATCTGCGCCGCATCGCCGATCCACAGCTCGTGCCCCAGCCCGGCCAGCAGCCGCTCGAACCACGCGGCATTGCCCACCGTCTCCATGCCCACGCGCACCGGCCCGGCCAGCGAACGGTAAAACTGTTCCGCTTGGCCGTTGCTGTGCGCCAACCGCGCTTCTCCGATTTCGCCTGTGTCCTGATCGCACCATGCGATTTGCTGATAGCTCGGGTGAAAATCACATCCTATAATCTTCATCGTGGCTCCTTTCTCCCCGAGCCTTTGGTTTCGATCAACCTAAGTTTACTCGGGTTCCAGTTAGGAGCCGCCGTCGTCATACCATCAAGCGTAGCGAGGAATCTGCACTTCGCTGATTGCTGAGAAAAGTGCAGATTCCTCACCGCGCTTCGCGCGGTTCGGAATGACATTTTGAGGTTTTTCAACAAGCTGCTCGTAGAACAAGGTCCTTGAATGCGGCTAATTCAGCATCGGTCAATTCGCTGGGCGAGCGAACGAGTTGCATGCTCAGCGTGTTTTCTTTCCGTACTTGTGCCGCCATGACTCAATCTCCTTGCGAGGGGGCGCCGACGAGGCGGTGCCAGCGGCCGGCAACGGCGGACTTGGCGTCGAGTGCCAGGCTGAACAGCGCCGGGACCAGGAACAGTGTGAAAATGGTAGAGACGATCAGCCCGCCGGCAAACACCGCGCCCAAGCCGCGGTAAAGTTCCGAGCCGGCGCCGGGGAACAGCACCATCGGCAGCGTGCCGAAGACGTTGGTGCCGGTGGTCATGAACATCGGGCGCATGCGGTTCTGCACGGCTTCGCGGATGGCGTCGCGCGCTTCCATGCCGTCGTCGCGCATGTGATTGAGCGACTGGTGTACAACCAGCGTAGCGTTATTCACCACGGTGCCCACCAGAATAATGAAGCCCAGCATGGTGAGCACGTCGAGCGGCTGGTAGATGAACAGGTTCACTAACTGAAGCCCCAGGAAGCCGCCGACAGCGCCCAGCGGCACGCTGAACATGATCACAAATGGGTGCAGGAAGCTTTCAAACAGCGCGGCCATCAGCAAGTAAGTGATCACCACCGCCAGCAAAAAATTCCAGCGGAACGCGCGCGCCGTCTGCGTAAGCTTATCGGCGCTGCCGGAAAGCGCCACGCGATACAAGCCGCCCAGCGAACCTTCCTGCCGCATGGGCGCAACGATTTCGTCGCGTATGGTATCCATCGCCGCCTCCAGCGGCATGTCTTCCGGCGGCTGCACCTGAATAATGATGGCCCGGTTGCGCTCCACGTGGCGGATGGAGACGGGGCCGTTCACCACGCTGACGTCGGCCACCGACCCCAGCGTCACCAGACGGCCATCCGGCGTGGCGATGGGGATCATTTCGATCTGATGCGTGCGGTCGGCGTACGCATCTTCACCCTTCAGCGTGAGGTCAATTTCCTTGCCTTCGAAGCGGTATTCGCTGACCTTCGCGCCATCCACCAGCGCGTTCACGGCAAAGCCCAGCTCGCGGTTCGAAATGCTGAGGTCGGCCGCACGCCGCCGATGGGTCAGCACCTGCACTTCGGGATTGCCGAGGTCGAGGCTGGGTATCGGCCGGGCTTGTGAACCGGGCAGTTTCTGCATCACTTCGCCGAAGATGCGCTGCCCGTGCCGGATCAGAGTCTCCAGGTCCGGTCCGGTAATTTCCACGTCAATGTTGCGGCCCACGCCGATGCCGCGCTGGAACAAGCTCGACTGGCTGATGAAGCCAATGGCCCCCGGAATCTTCGCAATGGCTTCCTGGATCGGCGCAATCAACTCGCGGACGCGCAGCGGGTCGTTCGCGCGCGCGCCCATGAACGACATGCTGGGAATCGCGACGTAGAAGAAATTCCTCATGCCGCCGCCCGGCATTTTTTCCGCTTCCGGTGTTCCTTCCTCCGCCTCCCACAACGGTCGCGCGGCTTCCTGCAATGGCTGGCGCAGGCTGGCGGTTTCTTGAAGGTTATAGCCCGGCGGCGGCAGCACGATACCGAACGCGAAATTCGAGTTGCCGGTCGGCAGGTACTCCGCCTTGGGAATCATGAGGTACGCCAGCACAACCGATGCGGTGGTCATCCCCACCACAATGACCAACCTGCGCCATGTGGTCGCTGTGATCCAGTGAACCATGTCGCCGATCCAGCGCGTAAACCCTTCAGCCAGCGAGTCGAGCCCCCACAGATTGTGGAAGCCCTTTTTGCCGGCGTCGCCCGGAGTAGCGGCGGTGAGCATCTTGGCGGACATCGCCGGCACCACTGTGATGCACACGATTAAACTCAGGCCGATCGCCGCGCTGATGGCGATGGCGATGTCCGCGAACAACTGGCCCGCTTCTTCCTGGATGAAGACGATCGGCAAGAACACCGCGACCGTGGTCACGGTGGTGATCAGCACCGCGCCCCACACTTCCTTGGCGCCATCCAGTGTCGCGGCAAAACGGCCTTTGCCCATTTGGCGGTGGCGGTAGATGTTTTCCAGCACCACGACGGAGTTGTCCACCACCTGCCCCGCGGCAAACGCCATGCCCGCCAAGCTGATTACGTTGAGCGTGCGGCCAAACGCCAGCAGAAAAAGAAAGGCCCCGACCACGCTGATGGGGATGGCCACGGCTACGATCAGCGTACTGGACCACGTGCGCAAGAACAGCAGCAGGCACAGCACAGCAAGGATGCTGCCGACGTAGAGGTTCTCAGTGACCAGGTCAATGGAGCTGTAGATGTAATCGGTTTCGTCGTAGGCTTGCGTCATCCGCAGCCCGCGGGGCGCCAGCAGCTCCTGATTGAGGTCCTCGACCGTTTCTTTCAAGCCGGCCATGGTTTCCAGCGAATTGGCGTCCGTCTCGCGCACCGCGTTCATGGCCAGTACCAGTTGGCCCTTCTGGTAGACCTGGGCAAAGGCCTTCTGATAGCCGAGCTCGACCCGCGCCACGTCGCGCACATACACCGGAACGCCATTGCGCTCGGTGATCACCACTCGCTCGATCTCTTCCGGTGAAGTGTACTCCCCGATGGTGCGCACAATGTACTTGCGCTTGCCCTCGTCGAAATCGCCGCCGGAAAAGTTGCGGTTTTCGCGGTCCAGCGCCGCGGCCATTTCGCCGAGGGTCACGCGGCGCGCCGCCAGCTTCGCCGGGTCCACGATCACGTGCATCTCGCGCTCGCGTCCCCCAAAGATGTTGGCGGTAGCCACACCGGGCACGCGCTCGAGGGCCGGCTTCAGTTCTTCGTCGCAGAAGGTCCACAACGTGCTGATATCGCCTTCGAAGGGTTTCTCGCCGTATGGCTCGATGATGAACCAGGCCATGGCGTTGGCGTTGGGATCTACGCTGCGAATGATGGGCTTATCGACGTCGTCGGGGTAAGACGGCACTTGCTCGAGACGGTTGGAGACGCGCAGCAGCGCCGTCTCCAGCGGCGTGCCCACCTGAAACGTCAGCGTGACCGTGCCGCTGCTCTCCGAGCTGGAACTTTCCAGCTTGTAAAGCCCTTCCAGGCTCTTGAGCTGCTCTTCCTGCTCGTCGACAATTTCGCGCTCCACTTCTTGCGGGCTGGCGCCGGGCCATACCGTGGTCACGGTGACAATCGGCTCTTCCACATTGGGCACCAGTTGAATCGGGATGCGAAACAGCGCAATCCCGCCGAACAACACCAGCAAGATCACCCCGACAGTGGTCGAAACCGGATAGCGAATCGAACTTTCGATGAGCTTCATAGCGGGTGTTACGGTCCTGATTTTACGCAGCCCAGCTAACAGTCGACAGTGACAGCTCACGATAACCAACACCTGAATTTCCGGTTGTGAACTGTGGACTGTTAACTGTCGGCTGTCAGCTTCCTTCTCCTACGACGGAACCTTGTATTGCAGCGGCGTGCCACTCACACCCATGCCCGGCATCAGCCGCTCGTTGCCTCGCGTGACCACGCGGTCGCCGGGGCGCACCGCGCCGGTGACTTCAATCCAGGCGCCGGCGCCCGCGCCGGTCTGCACGCTGACCTGCTCCACGGTATTGTCGCCGTTCACGCGATAGAGAAACTTATCCTGGCCCTGCGAGATGACCGCATCCTTCGGCACAATCGTTGCCGGATACACTTCGCCGGCCTCGAAGGAGACCTGCGCCAGCATCCCCGCGCCGACGCGCCCTTGTTCATTGCGCACCGTGACCTTCACCGGGAACGTGCGGGCCTGCGGATCGGCTTGCGGGATGATCGCAGTGATGCGTCCGCGCAGCGTTAGCTGGGGCAGCGATTCGAAAGTCGCAGTGGCTTGGGCGCCCATGCGCAAGGCGGCGTAGTGCCGCTCGGGCACGTCCACGCGGATCTCGACTTCATCAATCTTCAGCAGCTCGACCACCGGCCCGCCAATGGCCAGCCACTGGCCGACTTCCGTGCGTTCGGCGACGACCACGCCATCGAAGGGCGCGCGGATCACGGTGCGCTCGACATCGTCCGTGATGCGTGCGATGTCCGCCTTTAGCGAATCGGTGCGGCCGATCCACGCATTGTTCTCCGACTGCGCATCATCGTATTGCTGCCGCGAAATCACGCCGGCTTCGAGCAAATCCTTGGCGCGGCGCAGATTGCTCTCCGCCAAGGCCAGACGCGCCTCGGCTTCCTTCAGCGCCGACCTCTGCGATTCCAGCGTAAGCTCCAGTGTGGTGCTGCGCTGCCGAGCGAGCACATCGCCGCGCTTCACGCGCCTGCCTTCCTTGGCCGGGAACTCCACCACAATCGCCGGCACCGTGGCTGCCACGACGCTCGCCGTCTGCGCCTGCACGCTGCCGGGTAAGGTCAGGCTTCTGCGCAGGGCATACTCCCGCGCCTCGGTGTACTGTACGTTCGCCGGCGGCATAGCGGGCGGGCCCGCTGCGCTGCCCTTGCCCGGCGTCCCATCCTTACCAGCCGATGGGCCCTTTGCGGCAGACTCCGGCGAGGCTTGCGGCCCCGGCCCAGACCTGACCCATAGCACCAAGCCCACGGCCAAAACCGCGACGATTACGATGTACACCAGTCTCTTCATCGATTGTCTGTCCAGTCCCATGCCGTGCGCTAAGCGAACGCGGTCACCCGAGAGCCTTGGTAGAGGAACTCCCTCGCGCGGGTAGCTGCAAACCCTTTCGGCGGACCCCAGTTCGTCCCCGTAAGTACCTCATTATAGTATAACGGCTGCTCACTGCCGTAAGTTACGCGCGTTGCGTTGCGCCCGTCGGCTACCCCGCTACAGTCTTAGATGCGCCTCCACCGCCCTTGGAGAGCAAGAACCCCCGCAAGCAGGCAAACGCTTTTGCGGTCAGATGCTTAGCTCCCGTTCGGCGTGGCAGGCAAGCAAGGTTTGGATTCTGCGCGCATCGCAGATATGATTTGCGCTTTCCAGCTTTCGTCACGGGAGGCGTCATGCTTCGTCGCATCGCTCGTCCGGTTTCGCTGGCACTCGCTGCATCCCTCGCTTTGCCTCTGCCTGCGCAGGAGCGGCCGATACCGCCGAATGAGCGCGCGCTGCCGGGCTTCAGCCGCGACGGGACGTTGCGCCAGCGCGACATCGAGAAGCGCTTTGACGCCTCGCTCAACAAGGAAAATCTGCGCGAGTGGATGAAGTTCATCAGCTCGCGCCCGCATCACGTGGGCTCGCCGCACGGTAAGGCAGTAGCCGAGTACATCGCTGAGAAGTTCCGTTCCTGGGGCTACGAAACGCGCATCGACGAATACCAGGTGCTCTTCCCCACGCCGAAGCTCCGCCTGCTGGAAATGAACGCGCCGGAAAAATTCACCGCGCGCCTCGCTGAGCCAGCCCTGCCTGAAGATGCCACCTCCGGCCAAACCGCCGAGCAGTTGCCGACCTACAACGCATACTCGGTGGATGGCGACGTCACCGGCCAGCTCGTTTACGTGAATTACGGCGTGCCTGCGGACTACGAAGAACTGGCGCGCCGCGGCATTGATGTGAAGGGCAAGATCGTCATCGCACGCTACGGCGGCTCGTGGCGCGGCATCAAGCCCAAGGTAGCGGCTGAGCATGGCGCAGTGGGCTGCATCATTTATTCCGATCCGCGCGACGACGGCTACTACCGGGGCGACGTCTATCCGCGCGGGCCGTGGCGCATGGAGCACGGCGCGCAGCGCGGCTCCGTCGCCGACATGCCGCTCTATCCCGGCGACCCGCTGACGCCCGGCAGAGGCGCCACCAAAGACGCCAAGCGCTATGCCGTGAAAGATGCGCCCACGCTCACCAAAATTCCCGTGCTGCCGATTTCTCACGATGACGCGCTGCCGCTGCTGCGCGCCATGAGCGGCCCGGTTGCGCCAGCAGCGTGGCGCGGCGCACTGCCCGTCACCTACCACCTCGGCCCCGGGCCTGCCACCGTGCGTCTGAAGCTGGAATTCAATTGGGACCTCAAGCCCGCGTACAACGTGATCGCGACGATGCGCGGCAGTCACTTCCCGCAGCAATGGATTCTGCGTGGCAATCATCACGACGCGTGGGTGAACGGGGCCGATGACCCCACCAGCGGCATGGTGGCGCTGATGGAGGAAGCGCGCGGCATCGCCGAGCTAACGAAGTCCGGCTGGCGTCCTAAGCGCACGATCATTTATGCCGCGTGGGATGCGGAAGAGCCGGGCCTGCTCGGCTCCACGGAATGGGCCGAGCATCACGCCGCCGAGTTGCGCGACAAGGCTGCGGTGTACATCAATACGGATTCCTACGGCCGCGGCTTCATCGGCATGGCCGGCTCGCACACGCTCGAGAAATTCATTAACGCGGTGGCGCGCGATGTGCGCGATCCGCAGACCGGCGTCAGTGTGTGGCAGCGCGAGCGCGCGCAGAGCATCGTCGAAGGCAACGCACAAGCGCGCAAGGAAGTGCGAGAAGCGCGCGATCTGCGCATCGGCGCGCTCGGCTCCGGTAGCGATTACACGCCCTTCCTCCAGCACCTCGGCATTGCTTCGCTCAATCTCGGTTATGGCGGGGAGGATGGCGGCGGCAGCTACCACTCGATTTATGATTCGTTCGACCATTACACGCGCTTCGGCGACCCCGGGTTCGACTACGGCATCGCGCTGGCGCAAACCTGCGGCCGCGCCGTGCTGCGGCTGGCCAGCGGCGATTACCTGCCGTTCGAGTTCACAGCTCTAGCCGACACGGTGGCGCGCTACGAATCAGAAGTTAAGGAACTGCTCGAACGCACCCAGCGCGAAACTGGTGAGACCAATCGCCAGATCGAGGAAGGATTGCTGAAACTGGCGGCGGATCCGAAGGAACCTTACGTCGTGCCGGAGACGAAAGACACCGTGCCCTACCTGAATTTTTCGCCGCTGGAAAATGCCGTCGCGCGCCTGAAGCGCGCCGCTGCTGCATTCGATGAGGCGCTGAAGGCGGCTACTGCAAGTGGTGAACCGCTGGCGCCGGGGAAAGCGCTGGCGCTCGACACCGTACTGCTGAAGGCCGAGCGCGCGCTCACGCGCGGTGAAGGTCTGCCGCGCCGCCCCTGGTTCAAGCACCACATCTACGCCCCCGGCTTCTACACTGGCTACGGCGTGAAGACGCTGCCCGGCGTCCGCGAGGCCATCGAGCAACGCAACTGGCGGGAGGCCGAAGAGCAAATCGCCCTGCTCGCCGGCGTCCTCCACCGCTTCTCGAACGAAATAGAGCGCGCCACGCAAGCTGTGGAGTAGGCGCTTGACAGGCGCATCGGCACCCAGCACGATGAGGGCCGACATCATGAAGGAAAATATGACGCTCAGAATCGACGCGGACTTGTTACGCGAGGTGCGCGTCATCGCAGCCGAGGAAGGCCGCTCCGTTAGCGAACTGCTGGCTGACCGGCTGGAGGCGATGGTGCGCGAGCAGAAGGCGTTTGAGCGAGCCCGACGCCGAGCGCTCGCTCGCTTGCACCGACGGCTTGAGCTCGGCTGGACGCCTCCCAAATCGCGAGACGAGCTTCATCAGCGATAGGTGCTTCGCCAAGGTTCTGCCTTACTCTAAACGGTCGCGATAGAGGGCCATGCCGATGGCGGCGTTCATGCCGAGGCGCGCGAGCGCGCGCACCTCACGGCGGCTGCGGATGCCGCCGGCCGCGGTAATTGGCAGGCGCGTGGCTTGGCGCAGCTTGCGGAACCACTTTAGATTTGTGCCGCGCAGCGTGCCTTCGCGGTCCACGTAAGTGCATAGAAATTCGGAGCAGTAGCGTTCCATCTCACCCATAACATCCCGTGGGTGCAGTTGTAGCCGTCGCCGCCAGCCGCGCACGACGATTCGCCCGCGTTCCGTGTCCAGCGCCACCATGATTCTCTTGCGACCGACCCGATGGACCAGTCGCCTTAAGAATTCGTGGTTGACATTGCCTCGACGGAAGCAGGCGCTACCGATAATCACCTTGTCCGCTCCCCAGCGCAGCACTTGCTGGGCGCGCGTCACGCTGCGAATTCCGCCGCCGACCCGCACCTTCACTCTCGCGCGCCGGCAAAGATCGCGAACCAGGCGCGAGTTTCGCCCGCTGCCCATGGCCGCGTCCAGGTCAATCACGTGCAGCGCACGATAGCGCCGAAAGCGTTCCAGCAAACCAAACACGTCGGCCACGGCCAGTTCTCGCCGACGGCCGCGCACCAACTGCACCGCCTTCCCTTTCTGTAAGTCGATGCACGCCACAATCATCGGCTGAGCCTCACGGCCACGCCTCGCTCATCGAGAAATTTCTTGAGGCCGGAGATGGATTGCGTCTCCTGGTGGAAAATCGAAGCGGCCAGTGCTGCATCCGCGTGGCCGGAGGTGAACACTTCCAGGAAATGCTCCGGGGAATCAGCGCCGCCGGACGCAATCACCGGAACACCAACCGCGGAAGCTATGGCCGCCGTTAGCGTGCAATCGTATCCGCTGCGCGTGCCATCGCGATCGATAGACGTGATCAGGACTTCACCCGCGCCACATTCCACGCCTTGGCGTGCCCATGCGATGGCATCCATGGCCACCGCCTCATGCCCACCGCGCACGAACACACGCCATCCCGGGCTAGCCCGCTTGGCGTCAATTGCCAGCACCACAGCCTGCGAGCCAAACTCGGCAGCCAGTTCGGTGATGAGCTGAGGGCGGCGAACCGCGGCGGTGTTGACAGTCACCTTGTCGGCGCCGGCGCGCACCACTGCGCGCGCGTCCTCGAGCGACCGGATACCCCCGCCCGCGGTGAGCGGGATCGCGAGCTGTTCCGCGACGCGACGGATGGTTTCGAGAAACGTGGGCCGGTGGTCGCGTGAGGCGGCAATATCGAGCACCACCAACTCATCCGCGCCCTCGCGGTTGTAACGCGCGGCCAGCGCTGCCGGGTCGCTTGCATCGCTCAGCGACGTGAATTGCACGCCCTTCACCACGCGCGCGCCATCCGTATCGAGGCAGGGGACAATCCGTCGCGCCAGGGTCATGGCACAACTTCCAGGAATCTGCGAAGGATCCTCAATCCTGCTTCGCCGGACTTCTCGGGATGAAACTGCACGCCGAAGCGGCGTTGGTCTTCAACGATGGCCGCAAACTCCGCACCGTGCTCGCACACCGCAGTTGCTTCGCCGCTGACAGGCGCGGCATAGGAGTGAGCAAAATAGAAACGGGCAAACTCCGTGTCCGGCCCCAGCAGCGCGCTCGAACCGGTGCGCCTCAATTCATTCCAACCCATGTGCGGCAACTTCACGTCGTGCGGGAGGCGAAAAACCGTTCCCGGCAAGAAACCCAATCCGGGTTCACTGGGGGCCTCCTCGCTGGTTTCGTAGAGCGCCTGCATGCCCAGGCAAATTCCCAGGAAAGGCACGCCGCTCGCGAGGGCCTCCCGCAACGGCTCGATCAGGCGCTGCGTAACAAGTGCTCGTGAGAGCGCAGCAAAGTGGCCAACTCCAGGCAAGACAATAGCCGCAGCGCCGGCAAGCTCCTCCGGAGCTGTCACGCGCACCGTGTTTGCACCGAGGCGGCGAAAGGCGCGCTCGACCGAGGGCAGGTTTCCTGCGCCGTAATCAACCAAAGCAATCCGGCGCGCGCTCATAACAATCCCTTGGTGCTGGGCAGGATGCGCTTCATCTGCGGATCGCGGGTTACGGCAAACCGCAACGCTCGCGCGAAGGCTTTGAACAGCGCTTCCACCTGATGGTGCGACGACCGCCCATAAAGCAACCTCAGGTGAACATTGGCGCCCGCGGCCTGCGCGAAAGCGCGGAAGAAATCCTCGAGCAACTCGGTTTGCAAGTCGCCGACGCGGCGCGCCAAGAACTTCCACCGGCAGACCGTGTGCGGCCGCCCGCTGAGGTCAATCGCCGCCACCGCCAGCGTTTCGTCCATGGGCATCACGAAATACCCGGCGCGCAGGATTCCGCGCTTGCTGCCCAGCGCGCGGCGCGTGGCTTCGCCGAGCACCAAGCCGGTGTCTTCGACGGTGTGGTGCTGATCCACGTCGAGGTCACCGCAGGCGGTCAGCTCCAGATCCAGGGCGCCGTGCCGCGCCACCAACTCCAGCATGTGATCGAGAAAGCGAATCCCGGTGCGCACGCGCGCGCGGCCGCGGCCATCAAGATTCAGCCGCACGCGGATGTCGGTCTCACTGGTGGTCCGCCGCAATGCAACTTTTCTCACGCGAGCCATAGTTTCTCCAGTGCGCGAATCAGGCGGCGTATCTGATGGCGATTGCCTATGGTGATGCGGACAAAGCCGACGCGCCCAAACCCGTCGCGTCGCTCGCGCAACAGGATCTCGCGTTGCCTGAGCGCGCGAAGGACGGCGGGCGCGCGCGGTCCAAAATCCGCCAGCACGAAATTGGCGCCGCTTGGGAATACTCGGATGCCGAGCCGGGTGAGCGCCGCGCTCAACTCGTCACGCGCGGCCCGCACTTCTCGGACATACCAGCGAACGTAGGCCGTGTCGCGCACAGCGGCGTCGGCGGCAATTAGCGCCGCCGCGTTCACCGAGAACGGCGGCTGTACCCGGCGAAGAATGTTCATGAGATCGCGATTCGCGAATAAGCAGCCGACGCGCAGTCCCGCCAAGCCCGCCGCCTTGGAGAATGTGCGGACCACAGCCAGGTTGCGATAGCGGCGGATCCATTGCAGCGCGGTGACACCGGAAAACTCCCAGTAGGCTTCGTCGATCACCACGAGCGTTCCCTTTGCCGCAGCCAATACGGCCTGCATTTCGTGCGGCGTGACTACGGTGCCGGTGGGATTGTTCGGGTTCGCTAAAAAGAAGACACGCGGCCGCCGGGCCAGCGCCTTGCATACGGCTGCAAGCGGGAATCGCATGGCGCCGTCGTAGCGAAGACGTATCATGCGCGCGCCCGCGATTCCGGCGTAGAAATCGTACATCGGGAAGGTAGGATCGATAACGAGCGCCGGTGCGCCACGCTCGAGAAAGGCGTCGGTCACAATGCGCAGCGCATCGTCCGCGCCGTTGGTGATGAGCAGTTCCTCGGGCGCCACACGAAAGAAGCGCGCCACGCGCCGGCTAGTGGCCTCATACTCCGGGTAGATTGCGATCTGTTCGCGCGTCATCTTGGTGAGCGCGGCCCGAACCTTGGGCGAACAGCCCACCGTGTTTTCGTTGAAGTCCAGCCGCAGCTTCCCTGCGCGCCCTTCACTCGGCGCGCGGTAAGCCGGGAGCCGTTCGATTATCTCGCGCAAGCGAACCCGGTATTTCATTCGCGCACCTCAATCGCGCGGCGATGTGCCGGCAAGCCCTCGGCCCCGGCCAGCGCCATTGCAACCGGGCCCAGTTGGCGCAAGCCCGCTCGCGTAACTTCCTGCACGCTGATGCATCGCACAAAATCGGTCGTGGAGAGGCCGCCGCGGGCATTCGCCACCCCGTTCGTAGGCAAGACGTGATTGCTGCCTGCGGCATAGTCCCCCAGCGGCTGTGCGCTCCACGGACCGAGGAAGATACTACCTGCCGCGCGTATCTGTCGCAGCATCCCGGGCTCGCTCCCCGGCAAGCTGAGGTGTTCCGGCGCGAGCCGGTTCGCGAACCGCACCGCATCCTTCAGCCTCCTCGCCAGCAGAATGGGGCCGCTTCGCGCCAGCGCCTGTGCGGCGGGGCTTTCTGCAGGAAGGTCTCTCAATTGCCGTGCGATCTCCGCGCGGACTGCATGAGCGAGCCGCCGCGACGTGGTCACGAAAAGCGCGAGCGCCTCCGGGTCGTGCTCGGCCTGCGCCAGCATGTCTGCCGCAATGAAACGCGCATTGCCGCGTGTCGCCACGATGAGCAATTCGGTCGGGCCAGCGAGCATGTCAATGGCACAGTCGCCGCTAACGAGCTGTTTTGCCGCGGTTACGTACCGGTTTCCGGGACCAAATATTTTGCGCACGCGTGGAAACGACTGCGTGCCGTAGGCCATGGCTGCAATGGCTTGCGCGCCTCCAACGCGGGCAATTTCGGTTTCGCCGAGCACACTTGCGGCCGCCAGCAGGGCCGTGCTCGGGCGAGGACACGCAACGACTACGCGACCGACTCCCGCCACCCGCGCGGGGATGACCGTCATCAGCAGCGTGGAAACAAGCGAATACCTCCCTCCTGGAACATAGCAACCTACGATTTCTATCGGCTCCACGCGCTGGCTGACTCGCACGCCCGGCTCGACGGGCAAACTCCACGGGCAGGGCAATTGTCTCTCGGCGACGCGGCGAATATTGCGCGCAGCGTGCTCCACCGCCCGCAGAAACTCCGTGCTCACCTTGCGGCGCGCGGCGCGAAGCTCCTCTGGCTGAATCCACACCGTCGCCGCATCGAGCTCCAGTCCATCTAGCCGCCGTGACCACCCAAAAAGCGCGCGGTCACCCCGGCGGCGTACGTCGCCGACGATGCGTGCCGCGATGCGCTGCGCCGCCTTGCCCGACGAGCTGCGCCGCGCCAGCAGACTGCTTGTCACGCGCTCCGTGAGTGGAAGGATGCGTATCACGGCACGATCTTGTTCAGCGGGTACTCGACAATCCCTTGCGCCCGCGCGGTTTTCAGTTTAGGGATGAGCTGCCGCACCACTTTCTCCTCTACGATCGTATTCACCGCCAGCCATTCCGGGTCGCTCAGCGAAGAAATAGTCGGATTCTTGAGCGCAGGCAGCACCGCCAGCACTCCCGCCAAGTCGTCGCGCCGCACGTTGAGCATCAGCCCCACGCGGCTGTAGGCGGCGATGGCGCCCTCCAGCAGCAGCGCGATGTTTTCGATGCGCTCGCGCTTTTCCGGCTGTTGCCAGGCATTGCGACTGGCAATGAACACGGTGCAGGACTCCAGCACCGTATCCAGGATGCGCAGACGGTGCGCGCGCAGCGAGGCGCCAGTCTCCGTCACCTCCACGATCGCGTCGGCCAGTTGAGGAACCTTCACTTCCGTCGCGCCCCAGGAAAACTCGACGCGCGCCTTCACTGCGTGCCGCGCCAAGTAACTTTCGGTCAGTCGTACGGCCTCGGTGGCGATCACTTTGCCTTCCATGTCCCGTACGCTTTTTGCCGATGATTCCTCCGGCACCGCGAGCACCCAGCGGACGCGCGCCATCCGCTGCTTCGAATAAACGAGTTCGGCCACCTCCACTGCGTCTGCGTTTGTCTCCAGAACCCAATCGCGGCCCGTAATCCCTGCATCGAGCACGCCTGCCTGGACGTACCGCGGCATTTCCTGGGCGCGGATCATCAGGCACTCGATTTCGGGGTCGTCAATCGTGGGGAAATAGCTGCGCGAGTTGAGCGTGATCAGCCAGCCCGCGCGCGCGAAGAGTTGCAGGGTCGCCTCCTGTAAGCTGCCTTTGGGCAAGCCCAAGCGCAAAGGCGTCATGGCTTTTGCTCCTCTCCGTAGACAGCCTTGGGATCGAAGGCCGGCTCAGCAATCACACGCAGCGTGCCGTCGGGTTGAAGCTGCCGGAAAAAGCAGCTTCGGTACCCTTCGTGGCACACTCCCGGGCCTGCTGGCTTGACGCGGGCCAGGATCGCGTCGCCGTCGCAGTCCACGCGCAGCTCGCGGACGCGCAGGCGGTGGCCACTTGTCTCTCCCTTAATCCACAGCCGCCCGCGCGAACGGCTATAGAAGGTAACTTCTCCCGTCGCCTGCGTGCGCTGGAGCGCTTCCTCATTGATGTAGCCCATCATAAGGATTTCGCCCGTCCTCCAGTCTTGAACGACAACTGGCGCCAAGCCGTCTGATTCGCTGAACTTCAGAGT
>JBOGNS010000523.1:0-3110 GCA_050747305.1 Candidatus Acidiferrales bacterium
AGCAGCGCTTGCAGAACCTGAAATGGCTTGTCGTGCAGCTTGATGTGGACGCCGTGCTTCCACAGGTCGCCGGAGCTCGGGTCCATCTCGAAGACGCCGAAGCGCAAGCGCGTCCGCCCTGGGCTGGTATTCATCTGTAGGCGCTCCACTGACTGTGCTGATCCTGCATTACGCTTCTATGGGAACTTCATCTGCCGCAATAGCTCTTGAAAACGAGGGCTGGCACGCAGCGGATCGAACATCGGATCAACTTTGAGGTACAGATTCGTGTAACTGCCCCGTTGCTGATGGGCCTTCTCCAGCCACGTCAGCGCGTTGTTATTCTGTCCAAGTCCGATGTAAATCAGCCCCACCGCGCCAGAATCTACGTGCTGCTTTTCGGCAACTTGCAACCCGCGGATCAGCATGTCCTGAGCTTTGGATTTGCGACCGGCGGCTGCGTAAGCCCAACCCATGGCCCCGTAGTCGGTGTCGATTTCCGTGATTTCCTCGACTCGGTCTAGCGTAGCCAGGGCTTCGTCGTTCCTGCCGACGGTTGCGTAGAGCAACCCCAGCAACTGCAGGTTAGCTGCGAACCCAGGGTGCTTTGCTTCAGTTTCGTGACATTGCTGAATGGCCTCCTCATAGCGGCGAGCCATATATAGAACTGTGCCGAGGCTCCTGCTGATGATGGGCGACAACGGATCCAGTTCACCGGCGCGCCTCACCTGCTCGATGGCCTCATCGTGCCTGCCCAAAGCGGATAGGAGGAGGCCGTACCAATGGCGCGTGGTGGCGTCGTTGGGATTGAGATCCACCGCTCGGCGAAACGCCTGTTCGGCTCCGGCCCAGTCGCTTTCGTAATCCGAGAGGATCGATCCTAGGATTGTGTACGGCTCGGCCAGAGAATTGTCCAGAGTTAGGGCTTTCTCGGCGGCCCTTTTTGCCATGGGAAACGCCTCCGAGGGGGGAAGGGTTCCCCAGGACGCTTGCACAAGATAGTTGCTGGCAAGCCCGGCATAAGCCGGCGCGTACGCAGGGTCGAGGTCAATCGCCTGCTGGAAGAACTCGTGCGCTCTGCTAAAACCGTCCGGAGTCCTCTTGTTCCAGTGAAAGCGGCCCAGCAGGTAGAGCCGGTATACCTCAGGGTGTACTTCTCGCTGTGTAGCAATTCGTGCCTGCTCGTCGTGAGTGAGCTGCGCGCGGAGTTCGCGGGCAATCGCCAGCGCCAGGTCGCTCTGCATGAACAGAATACTGCCGACTTCGCGTTGGTAGGTTTCCGCCCATACGTGCGAGTCGGTGGCAGCTTGAATCAACTGCACGTTGACGCGCACCAGATTGCCCTCGCGAGACACTGAGCCTTCCACGATCGCCTCCACTTTCAGCTCGCGGGCCACGTCGGGTAGTGGTTTCGCCGTGCCCTTGTAATGTCTGGTCGAAGTTTCTGAAATCACCTTCAGACCTCTGATTCTCGACAGCTCCGTAATCAATGCGCTGGTCATTCCGTCGGCTAGATATTCCTGGTCAGGCTCGCTCGTAGGCCCTTTATAGACGAGGGGCAAGACTGCGATGGAGTTGAGACTTGCCTCCGGCTGGGTGACGAATTGAAAGCTGAGCGCGGCTACGAACACAGCCGCCGCGGCGGAACTCAAAATCAGGAACCTGTGCCGCCGTGCTTTTGAAGCCGGCGTTGGAACCGACTGGCCAACTTGTCCACCTTCGCGGCTTCCAGCTACTTCCACGGATGCGATAAAGCGGTAGCCACGCCGCGGGATGGTTTCGATGAAGCGTGGCGAGTCGGCGGAGTCGCCCAGGGTGTCGCGAAGGCGGCTGATGGCGTTGTTCAGGCCGTTTTCGAACTCGACATAGGTGTCACCGGGCCACAGGCGCTCCTGAAGCTGCTTGCGCGTGACGATTTCGCCGGCGCGTTCGAGCAAGGCTTGCAGGACCTGAAAGGGCTTGTCGTGCAGCTTGATGTGGACGCCGTGCTTCCACAGATCCCCGGACTTCGGGTCTATCTCGAAGACGCCGAAACACAGGCGCATCCGCCCTGGGCTGGCAGTGAGCTGTTCAGTCATAGGTTATCGGGGACCCGGACAGTTTACTACAGCCGCGCAGCGCAGTAAGCTTGTTTAATTTCTCTTGATAAACCACCCGGAATCAATGCCTGGAACCTTAACCGACAAAATTGCCCGGTTTGATTGACCTTCCCAGCCTCCCTGAAACAATGGCGCAACTAACGTCGGGCCCCGACCCGCAAGGCCGATGGCCATTGGAGGTTCTCATGCCGCACCCGAATGCAAGCCAGCTTCTTCGACTCTTGGTGTTTCTCGCGGTTGCGCTTCTCAGTTCCGCTTACCTCGCGCCCACGGCCCACGCGCAGCCCGCTGGGAACGAAATGTGCGGCGACGGCACCACTTTCACGGTCAACCTGCCCGGCACCGGCCTTGGGATTGACAACTCGGACGGGTTATTCGGAGGATTCTTCCGCAACATAGTTGCTCCAAACGTCGCTCCTCCAGACAGTATTACGCTTCCGAATGGATGCAGCCTCTACGTGCTGCTGGTGAGCGGGTATCACCAGAATGAACATTTTGACCGCATCCATTTCTACAAGGTGGCTGAGTTCGCGGCCAAGAACAACGGTTACGTGCACGTGGCCTGGTGGAATAATCTGCAGAAGGAGTACATGGGTGGGCTGCTGCATCCGGTCACCGTTGTCATTGAACGATTCCTTCTGCCGGATATTACGATTCACCCCAATCCGGGCGGCTTCGATGCCATCCAAATTGTAGGGTCGTTATTCCCGGACAACTTTCTGGATCTGCCGAAGTCCAATCCGCGCACGGACGAGCAATTTCAGAGCGACGCCGCCTTTATGATCCAGGCGATCAAGGCGAATAACCCCAACGCCCTGATCATCGTGGCCGGACACAGCATGGGGGGTGACGCCGTGGCGCGGTTAGGGAGGAACGCCGCGCTGCCGATTGACCTGCTCGCCGTCATCGACCCGGGAAACAACAGGGATCTGCCGGTGGGTTTGGTCGGCCAAAGGAACTTCAATTGGACACGCTGGCGAGCCACCCATGTGTTTCGTGGTTTCCAACGATGGGATTGCGTTCGCGGCCCCC
>JBOGNS010000524.1:0-9941 GCA_050747305.1 Candidatus Acidiferrales bacterium
CGTGGTAGTGATGGTGAATCCGCGCGGCTCATCCGGCTACGGCCAGGATTTTTCTCGCGCCATCTTCGCCGACTGGGGCAACAAGGATACGCAGGACGTGCTCGCCGGAATGGACTACGCCATCGCGCAGGGCTACGTGGATGCCGACCGGCTCGGCGTGGGCGGCTGGTCCTACGGCGGCATGATGACCAACTACGTGATCACCCAGACGCAGCGCTTCAAGGCTGCCATCTCCGGCGCGGGCGGCGCGCTGTGGACCGCGCACTACGGCCACGACCACTACCAACTCGAATACGAAGTCGAGCTCGGCCTGCCGTGGCGCAACCGCGAAGTGTGGGAGCGAATCTCTCCTTTTTACAGTGTGGAGAAAATCACCACGCCGGTGCTCTACATGGGCGGCGCCGTGGACTGGAACGTGCCCATCATCGGCTCCGAGCACATGTATCAGGCGTTGCGCCGCCTCGGCCGCACCACACAGCTCGTCGTCTACCCCGGCGAGCACCACGGCATCCGCAAGCCCAGCTACCAGAAGGACCGCTACGAGCGCTACCTCGCCTGGTACGCGAAATATGTAAAGGGTGAAGCCGATAAGTCAGGTGATAGGTGATAGGTGGTAGGTGATAGGCAATCGGAAGCCAATCATGGTGATTACGTCATGTCCCAGAGCCGTCGGGCTCGAGCGCACTCGTTGTCTTCTTTAGCTTAAGGCTTCGCTTGAGAGCGGTAAGAATGCGACCGATTTCGTCAGTGCGGCCAAGTAAGCGGCCTAGCTCAGATTGAGGCAGATATTTGCGCCGGGCCGCAATGATGAGGAGGGTTTCCAGTTCAACGAGAGAGCCCTTTGCGAAGGAAAGGTGACGGATGTAGTCGCCGAGGTGTTCACGGCCGTGACCTTCAGCAATATTTGCTGGAACGGAGACAGAAGCTCGCTGGATTTGAGATGCGAGGCCGAACATTTCTTTCTTCGGAAATCGTTCGCTGAGGTCATAACATGCATCAACCAGGTCCATCGACTTTTGCCAGACCTTGAGATCTCTATAGCTTCTTATCACGTCGGCCATCGCAATCACCTCGTCGCGCGACAACTAAACACGGATGTCCGATCACCTATGACCTATCACCGATCACCTATCACCGATGACCTGTTACTCTAGTTTGCAGGGCCGAAGAGCACGCCGTTCATGAAGAAAAGATTCAGGCCGTCGCAAAAGGCGCGATAGTTCGGGTCCTCTGCGAAGGCCACCACGTGGCCGCGGCCTAACGACTGGTGCATCAAGTACGCTTTGCCGGCGATTTGCTTGCGGTTTTCTTCCCACACCAGGCCGCTGAGCACCACTTTGTTCGCGTCGGGATGGTAGAGCACCACGTTGCGCCCCGCATCGAGCTTCACCGGCGCAAAAATCGTGTTGCTCTCCACCAGCACGGTGGTCTCGCCGTCGTAGCCGAAGCCGAGCCAGTGCTCGCCATCCACCTGCGCCCGCAGCAAGGCGCCGGGAATTTCGTCCGGCAACTCGCGCTCCGGCTGAATCGCTTTCTCCACGTCGAATGACTCAGCCGGCGGTTTCGTAGGTTCGCCCGCGGGTGCCTTCTTCTCGTCGGGCTTCTCCGGCTTGTCAGGCTTGCCGCCGCGCAGCTCGCGATGCGTGGCCAGCATGTTCACACGCTCGTCAGTGAGCCAGCGCGTGGCTGCGCCGAAGGTGATGAGCGTGCCGCCGGCCTGCACCCACTCGCGGATGCGCCGCGCGCCGCTCTCGCCCAGCCGCTGCGCATAACCGCCGCCGAAGCTGTCGGGCAGGATCAGCACGTTGTACTCGCCGAGGTTCGTTCCGCTCAGCCGCCACGCATGCAGCAACGTGACCGGCACGCCGTACTGCTGCTCGAGTACGTAGCGCGTCCAGCCGGCGGAAAGCTGGCTGGTGGGATCGTTCCACGCCAGCGCCACTTTCGGTGGCTGGAGAAAACTCACGTTGCCGCTGCCGAAATTCACGCCTTCGGTGATCCAACCTTCGTCGGTGGGATAAACGTTTACGCCATACTCACCCGCAATCTTTTCGAGCCGCTGGTGCAAATCCTCGGGGTTGTCTTTCACCTTGACGATCAGCGACCCAGCCGGGAACTTGCGTTCGCCCAGCGTGAAGGCTTTGCCGGCGCAGTGTACGCGCACTTCTTCACGGAATAAAGCAGCTAGCGCCGCAGCGGCAGAATTTGTGCCCCACGGAATCACGTAGGCGAGGTGGGCTTTGCCGCCCTGCATTTTTCCGGCGGGCGCGGGCGACGCAGCCAGCGGCGTGATGCGGCCGCTGGACGCCACCTCCGCGGTGTAAATCTCAACGCCGTAAAGCAGTGGCAGCGACCAGCCGGTAACGTCGTAAATCTCCATGCGCTCGCGGCGCTTGCGCAACATCTCCTGCCGGTCGATCCAGTCTTTCCCTGCGGCCGTGTGCTTATCGAGCAGCGTCTTGATCAGGCGCTTGGCAGGCTGCGCGAGAGAAATCACGTAGGCGCCGGCGGGGAATTCCTTCGATTGCACCGCATCGTCAAAGTAGCCGCGCACGCGCGCACTTGTGAAGGGCGCATCAGCGCGGCGTACTTCCACGCCTTGCGCCATCAGCAGCGCTGCAAACTTGGCGGCGCGATTCGCGTCGCTGCCCGGTGCGAGGATGTATTCCTTCACCGGCTCGCGCTGTCCTTCGGCGATCGCTGTCTTGCGGTAATCGTAGAAATACTTCAGCAGCGTGGCGCGATTCTTGGCCGTAGTTTCCGCGGTGGAAATCGAAGAGATGAAGTGGTGCTGCACGGAGTCGCGGTAGCGCAGCAACGTATCGTCCGTGCGCTGCAAAAGCAGCCCGCGCACCGACGCCTGCTCATAGGTCATGCCGATCGAGCCGTGAAACATGGGCCAGCCTTCGCCGTAGCCGGGATAAAACGAGTCGTACACCTCGCGCGTAAAATAATCGAAGCGGAAGCGGTCGAACCAACGCCCGTTGTTGCGGCCGTAGTTGTTCAGCCACTCGATCTGCGGCGCGGTGAGATTGGGATTGTAGGGCTGCGCGGGCGGCGCGAAATAGTAAGTGGAGTTGCCGCCCATCTCGTGCAAATCCACGAACACCACCGGAAACCATTCGAGATAGGCCTCGGCCCGGCCACGTGTCTCCGGCTGGGTGTGCGCAAACCAGTCGCGGTTCATGTCGAATAGGTAGTGATTCACGCGGCCCGAGGGCCAGGTCTCGTTGTGCTCGGCGGCTTGCGGGTCACCGTCGGGCCAGCGGCCGGTCGTGCCGCGAAAATAGTTGATAAAGCGGTCGCGGCCGTCAGGGTTTTGCATCGGATCGAGGATGACGATGGATTGGTCGAGGATTTGCTGCACTACGGGATCGCCTTGCGCAGCGAGCAGGTGATACGCGGTCAGCAATGCAGCATCGGGCGACGAGATTTCATTGCCGTGTACGCCGTAGGCCAGCCAGGTGACCGCCGGCAAGTCCCGCATCAGCGTGTCCGCCTCGGAGTCGCTGATTTTGCGCGGGTCGGCCAGCTTTTGAATCGCGGCCTTAATCTGATCGAGCCGCGCCATGTTTTGTTCTGACGCGATGATCAGATGATAGAGAGTGCGGCCTTCCCAAGTGGCGCCATGCGTCTCCAGCCGTGCGCGCGGCGATGCTTCGTCGAGCGCTTTCAGGTAGCGCTCCGCCTCGTGGTGCATCGTGATCTTTTCGCCCCACGCGTGGCCGGCTACTTGCTTCAGTGTAGGAATCGCCGGATCGTACTTCGCGCCGGGAAAGTACTCGAACTCTTGAGCCGCGGCGCTGCCTGCGAGCAGCAAGCACGCGAGAGAAAGCCGGATCATCGAGCGCGAACGGTGAAAACACGAAGTCCTAGAAGGCATTGTCCCACTCCTTAGAAAAGGATTGCAGATCCCCAAAATCCCGACGACCATGAAGAAGTGGCATGATATGCGCCGCTCGATGGACTGTCAAAGACAAGGTGCGCCAGATTTCGTGCCACAGAGGAACACGGATGAACCGATTTTCACGGTGGTGGAATCATACGGCGCGGTTTTACATCCAATGATTTTTCTGGTTTAGGAGGAGGAAATGGCCAAAGCAACGTGGGAAGGACAAGTGCTCGCGGAAAGCGACAGCACGGTGGAGGTGGAAGGGAATCAATATTTTCCGCCGGATTCCGTGCGCAAAGAAAATCTCCAGCCCAGCGATCACACCACCAAGTGCCCGTGGAAAGGCACAGCGCACTACTATCACGTGGTGGTGAACGGCAAGACCAACCCGAACGCAGCGTGGTATTACCCGGCGCCCTCCGCCGCAGCTCGCGAAATCAAAGATCGCGTCGCCTTCTGGAAGGGCGTGAAGGTCGAAGTTTAATTGGCCACGGATGAACACCGATGAACACGGATGAACTCGGGTTCAAACAGAATCGAAGGAATCTGTCTTTATCCCTGTTTATCTGTGGCCCGGTTCGAGCTTGAACACGCGGCCAGCACATCGCGGATGGCGCCGATCACGAACGCAGGGTCGTCGAGCTGGATCCAATGGCCGGGTTCGGTAGAGATGCGGTGCTCGCCGCGTGTGGAGAGGCGCGCGATGGACTCTTGCTGGGCGGCGCGCTGCGGCGTGGGATTGCCTGCTGTGAGCGCCACGAGCGGAATCTCGCCGAGCGCGCCCGCCGACTCCGCCTCGCGCGCGCTGGCGGGCATGTGCTGCATCTGGCTGGCGAGGGCTTCGTAGAACTTCGGCTGCGTCCAGAACATTTGTAGCGGGCCGCGCAGCTCCGGCGGCAGCCGCCACAGCGGAGCGAGCAACCGGTCTTCGTGACCGCGCAGTAGCCCGTAGGTAATCAACGTCACCGTGTTGCGAGCGGACTTGCGCGCACCGCGCGTCGCTAACCACGCAATCAGCCGCCCCACGCCGAGGCGGCAGAACCACACGCCGCGCCGGCAGAGAAACGCCCCACCCATTAGTTTGCGCCGGTTGACCGGCGAAAGCTCGATCCACTCGCGCGGGAACGGCGCATCCACCAACACCAGCCCGGCCACTTCTTCGCGGTGCTTGGCTGCGAAAAGCTGCATCACCAGCCCGCCGAAGGAGTGGCCCACCAGCACATACGGCGGTTGAATTTGCGCCTCACGCAGCATCGCGCGCAACTCCTCCACCACGCATGAGGCGGTCCGGGGCAGCGGCCCGCGGTCGCTCCAACCGAAGCCGGCGCGATCGTATGCCACCGTGCGCGTCAGCTTGGCGATTTCCCCTTGCACCAGCGCCCAACTGCGCGACGTGGCGCCCAGCGCCGCCTCGAAAATCACCGTAGGCGTGCCTTCGCCCATCTCCAGCACGTGCAAGCGATGACTGCCGGCGCGAATCATGCGGCCGGGCGGCGGATATTTCTTTGCATCACGCGCGCCGCCGATGAGCTGAAATGTTGCGCCCGCCAGCAGCAGCGCCGCCGCGGCGATGAGGAAGGAATAGAGCAGCGTCATAGAGAATCACCAGTGTACGCGAGCGCGCAGTTGATTTCAGGCATCCGGTGTCCCCAATATAGAGGAGCAAATCTGAGGAGGTACAACCGTGAAAGGAAACCGCCAGATTCTCGGCCTCACCGTGTTCCTGCTTGTAGCAGCCGTGCCAGGCCTCGCGCAGGCGCAGCGCGCAGCGCAATCGGAACAGCAGGTGCAGAAGCAAGCGGAGCTGGATCAGCGCGTGCCGGCGTTCCTAGAAAAGGTGAAAGACCAGTGGCGCGACATGAACGTGCCCGAAGTGGACGGCAAGCTGCTCCACGACATCATCGTGCAGAACAATTACAAACAGGCGCTGGAAATCGGCATGTCCACCGGACGCTCAGCCATCTGGATCGCGTGGGCCCTGAGCAAGACGGGCGGCAAGCTGATCACCATCGAGATTGACGAGCGCCGCTACCAGCAGGCGCTGGCAAATTTCAAGGAGGCCGGGGTCAGCGAGTACATCGATGCGCGCTTGGCCGATGCGCACACCCTGGTGCCGCAACTTTCAGGCCCCTTCGACTTTGTGTTCATCGACGCCGACAAGGATTGGTACATCAATTACGCCAAGGCGGTAATCCCCAACTTGCAGCCCGGCGGCTGCATCGCCGCGCACAACATTCCCGAACCGGGCTCCGGCCGCTCCGGTATGCGCGGCACCGCGGAATATTTTGAATACATGAAAAGCTTGCCGGAGTTCGATACCAAGTATCTGCAAGAGAGTCAGGCGGGCGTTGCCGTCAGCGTCCGCAAGAAGCGATAGAGTCGGCGAAAGGTGCTAGCGGACTTGCAAGGTGAAGCTGGCGGTTCTCGTCTGACCGCCTTCGCCTTCGATGGTCAGCGTATAAGTGGTATCCTTCGCGGGACTGACATAAAGGCAGCGGTTGTACGAGGGCCACACCGTGCCGGCGGGGGGTTCGATGCGCACGGTCTTGGCGTTCGAGACGCCGTAGCATAACTGAGCGCTTTCCCCGCGCGCGACCACTCCGGGGCTGGCGTAGAAATGCCGGATCTCGAAGCGGTTGCCGCCCATGGCTTCAAAGTCCCGACGGTCGGCTTCGCGCTTGTTTTCGAGCGCCTCCTTTTCGAGGCGGCGATTCTGGTCCCAGCGCGTATATAGAATTCCGCCGACCACGACCGCCGCTAGCACGATTCCCAGCCAGGAAAAATCCACGAACCGGCGTAGTGCACTGCGCGGCTCTTCGTTGCGAGGCGCCGAACCTGAGTTTTTCTGTCCAAACATTTTCGCCGGATGATAGCGCGAATTTCGCGTGGGGAGACTAATGACAACGCAGATTGTTGCCGGAACGCAACGGAGACAGCGCTGCTCCAGTCTCCAGGCGGGAAGCAAGCACGAGGCGGCTACGCGACTACCAGCACCAGCGTAGCAACGTTGCGGCCTTCCTCGATGCGATAGGTGACTTGCACGCTCGCGTCTTTGGCCACCCGGCCGTCAAGCTGCGTATGGTCATCGATAGCAAAATCCACGGGTACGGGCGCGCCGGATTCCAGCACTTCCACCGTCAGCGAGGTTGAGGAGAGGTTCACCACTTTGCCCGCGGTTTGCTGTGCCGGAGGCTGGGGATTCTGCACCGGGAAGGGCGGCTCCTGCCGCGCGACCACGCCGATCGCTGAGAAGCAAGCGACAGCGGCAATCAGACCGGCAATTCGAAGCGCCTTCATCTCAGAACTCCTGTTGAATACTGACTGGGCGGGATTTGGACAAGCTTGCGCGGGAACGGGAACACGGTTTCTCTTACACGTTGGGTTCCACTCTGCCGGCTGCCGGCCCCTGTTGCAACCGGCGTACTTACAGCAGGCTAGCGCGAGGCGCGAATCGCGCGTGTTTATCGCAGCAGTTTATGGCAGCGATTTTTTTCCTGCCCCCACTGCGTTTTTTCTCAGCGACGTCGGAATCCCGCGCTCTTTGCGTAGTTTGAGTACATCCGCGCGCATGCTTCTACCGGTTTATCGCAAGCCGATTTACAGCGTTTTCCCTATGGGAACAAAGTGGCGTGCGGGCATAGCATCCGCGGAGGATGCCTTCGCAAAGGAGAAAACCATGGCTATGCAAACGGGAGAACGCTATCGCTGTACGATGAACGGTTGCGGCTGCGAAGTGGAAGTCACGAAAGGCGCCGGGCCGCAAGGCGGAAATCAGGCGCCCCGCTGTTGCTGCGGGACCGAAATGCAAAGCGCCGGCCGCAGCGCCCGCCCCCAGACTACGGGCAGGTAACTCGCCTGAAACGCAGAAGGTTTGACTACGGCTTTTGTTTCTCTGCGGAGGGGATTGCAGTGGTAGTGCCCTCGCGAATCTCATAGCCTACCGGCACCGTGAAAAGAGCTTCGTGAGGTTCTTCGAGGCTGAGGTTGATTAGTCGGATCGTCGCTTCGCCAAAACGAGGGTCGATGCGTTTGACGAGCAGATTGATCTGGAGCTCGTCCGAATACCAACGCTCGGTAGAAATCTCTATCGGGAACGGGTTGCCGTTGGAGCCAGCCGGAACAATCACGGTTTCAAGCCGTCCCTCGACTTGCAAGCCTTCGATCATTTGATAGCCGAGAACGATGCGGGTGACCTTCTGATCGCGCCGCGGAGTCCATGGCGTAGTCCTATGCTTCTCCAGCCTCTTCGAGATACCCTCGGGCGCTTGCATGCGAAATCCAGCCTTCATTCTCGGAAAAAGGATGTAATGAAGTCCCTTGGCTGGATCCTTGATGGATATTCTCATGTTCTGATGATTCTCATCTTCGCGGCTTGCGGGCAGGTCGATGGTTTGTTCTTCGCGCAGGCATCCGTGCTGATCCCGATAGAAAAGTGACGTCTTCTTTCGCTGTATCAGGTTTCCGTCCGCCAGCCGTCGCTCACTTTCGACAATCATCTGTGCCCGGAACGGCCGATCCTTGATCGCTCGGACGTCCAAGCCCAACTCCATCGCGGCGATTGCCTCCGGGGCTAATTCAAGGTCCACGCTGGGAATAATCCCTGACCTCAGCTCAACCCTTTCCTCGGTTTTGACGGACGGCGCTTGTTGCTGCCCAAACATCCACGCCGGCCCGCCCAAAAGAAGGATTCCAGCCCAAAGCGATTTGCGCTTCTGCGTTGGCAACATGTTTCCTCCCTCCGCGACGCTACTCCGAGTTTCTCGCAAAAAATGTGACGCTCGGAGCGGATTTGCTACCGCGTCCCCGTCGGCTTCGGCGCCGGGAGATAGAGAGCCGCGACGCCGTGCACAATCGATTCCGGATCCACGTCGTTGAGATTCATCAGCACGATAATCGTCAGGCGGTCATCTAGGAACCGCGCGAACCACGCGCGGGCCCCGGGCCCGCCGCCGCCGTGGTGAACGATCTTGCGGCCACCGCGCGAATTAAGGTACCAGCCGAAGCCGTAAGGATATGTGCTGCCGTCGTTGAGCTTCACCGGCGTCCACATCTGGTGCCGCTTAGACTCGGTAAGAATCTTGTCGCTGTAGAGCATCGCGTCCCATTTCGCCATGTCCAAAACGGTGGAGAGGAAAGCGCCGCTCGGCCGCAGCGCCAGCCACTCGGGCGCTTCTCGCAGTTCGTCGTTATCCATATAGCCCTGCGCGCGGTCGGGGAGATCCGCTTTCGTGTTCGTGGGGTAAGTCATGCTCATGCCGGAGGGCTTGAAAACCTTCTCGTTCAGATAGTCAGTCCATGGCTGGCCGGAGACTTTGCGAATGATCTCGGCCAGGGCGAAGTAGCCGACGTTGCAGTATTCCCACTTCTCTCCCGGCTTGAAGCGCAGCGGCAGCGGATAGGCGGACTTGATTACCTCGGCGTCGCTCTGAATCTTCCGCCAGTTGTACCCCGGCGCCTCGCGCACAATGCCGGATGTGTGCGTCAGCAGGTGCCGGATGGTGATTTCCTTCCACGTCGCGGGCGTTCCGTGCAGATACTCGCTGATCGGGTCATCGAGGCCGAGCTTGCCCTCTTGCACCAGCAGCATGATTCCCGTGGCGATGAACTGCTTGCTTACCGACGCAATCTTAAAAACCGTTTCAGCCTTGGCCGGAATCTTCTGCTTGATGTTCGCCAGACCGTAACCCTCGGCTTTGATGACTTTGCCGTCCTTGATCACCGCTATGGCAAGGCCCGGAATATTTTGCTGCTTCATCTGCGCGCGGATGAAATCATCGGTCTTGTCCGCGCGCGCGACCCCGGTCGCGGCGAGCACCAGCACCAACCCGACAAGGATCTTCCGTGGGCATTGCCCGCTCATGTTGGTACCTTTCACTGGAGGAGGAGTCCGCCAAAATCGAAAGGCCTAGTGCCTCAGCCGTTCCTGAAATCGAGATTATGCATTACCTGACAGACGGCGCGAAGAAAAGGAAATGGCGCGCCTGAGAGGATTCGAACCTCCAACCCCTAGCTCCGGAGGCTAGTGCTCTATCCATTGAGCTACAGGCGC
>JBOGNS010000525.1:0-2167 GCA_050747305.1 Candidatus Acidiferrales bacterium
TGCTCCCGCGCAGCACCGAAGATATGGACGTGGCGCTGCTGTTCGGCGTCTTTCGCAATCAGCCGGCGCTGGTGGAGCGCGCACTGCAAAGCAAACCGACACCCCCGGAGCTGGCGCGCGCCTGGCAAATCGCAAAAAACACCAAGCGCGACGATATCCTGGCCACGCTGGAGAAAGCGGGCGCGCAGGCTCCGCCCGTGCTCAAGCCGGAGGAACTGGCGCGCTTTGCGGGAATGTTCGAGGGGCCGCAGCAATTGGAACTGGAGATCGTGGTGCGCGACGGCAAGTTGATCGGTAGCGGCGGCTCCGGCTTCGATGCGTTTTTCGAAGAAGAGCTGGTGCCGGTGAGCGACCATTTTCTCTTTCGTTCGGGGTTTCCGATTATGACCTTACGCTTCGAGGGCGACCGGTTCGAGCAAGTAACCTTTGCGCGGCCGGGCTACGCCGAGAAGCTGACGCGCATGGGAGAGAAGAAATGACCAGAGGCATCCAGGCAAAAATGACGAACGTGCTGGCGGGAATCGCGGCTGTGCTGGCGATGGCGGGCGCGGCGGCGGCGCAGAACTGGCCTTCGTTCCGCGGCATCAACTCCTCCGGCGTGGCCGAGGGGCCGGCGATTCCCTCAAAGTGGGAAGTGGAGAAGGGCGAGAATGTTTTGTGGAAGCGGGAGATACCCGGCTTCGGCCACTCGGGGCCGATCGTGTGGGGCGATCTGGTGTTTGTCACCACGGCGGTCAGCGCAACGGGAGAAGGCGGGGTGAATCCGCGCGCGCGAGGGATGACGGTGGCCGATGCAGGCGATTTCGAGTGGCGGTTGTACGCGCTGGATCGCAAGACCGGCGAAGTGGCATGGGAGCGCACGGCGCACAAAGGCGTGCCGCGCTCCAGGCGCCATCCGCAGTCGAGCCAGGCGTCGTCCACTCCGGTGACCAACGGCAAATTGGTGGTCGCCTATTTCGGTTCAGAGGGGCTGTACGCCTACGACCTGAAGGGCAATTTGCTGTGGAAGCGCGAGATGGGCACGATCAACACCGCGCTGTATTTCGATCCCGACATCGTGTATGGCACGGCGAGCTCGCCGGTGATTTACCGCGACACCGTGATCATCCAGGCGGATAAAGACAAGGATTCGTTTATTGCCGCCTACCGCCTGAAAGATGGCAAGGAAGTGTGGCGCGTGGCGCGTGATGAGTTCCCCTCGTGGAGCACGCCGATTCTGGTGACCGGCGGCAAGCGCGACGAGTTGGTCACGCAGGCGCATAAGTTCACACGCAGCTACGACCCGGCCACCGGCAAAGAATTGTGGCGCTTCGGCGGAAACGGCGAGCAACACATCCCGTCGCCGGTGCTGGCCGATGGCGTCCTCTATTTCGCTACGCAGGGCAGCGATTTGTCGCCCGTTTATGCGATTCGCCCCGGCGCAACCGGCGACATCTCCATCGCGGCGGGCCAGCCGCACAATAAGCACATCGCCTGGTACCTGCCGCGCGCCGGCGTGCACATCGTGTCGCCGCTGGTCTATCGCGGCCACCTGTACGTGTGCTCGGATCAGGGCGTGATTAGCGTGTTCGATGCGGCCACCGGCGAGCGGCGCTATCGCGCCCGGCTGGGCAACGGCGGCTTTCACTTCGCATCGCCGATTGGCGTCGATGGCCACATTGTATTCTTCAATCAGGAAGGCGAAGCGTTCACCGTCAAGACCGGGCCGCGGTTTGAATTGGTGGCGCAGAACAAAGTGGGTGAGATGGTGATGGCCACTCCCGCCGTTTCCGCCGGCACGCTTTTCGTGCGCGGCGCCAAGCACGTGTTCGCCATTGGAGAGACAGCCGCGAAGTGAGCGCCGAGCCTCTTCGTCCTGGAAGGCGGGCTTGCCCTCTGCCGCACCCTCAGGTGGAACTTCCGCAATTGCCCCAGCGTATCAATTAGTGAGAACGATCGCGGTGGCGCGCGATTCGCACCGTTCCATTTCCTCAGGAGCGTAATATGGGATCCTTCTGGCAGGACATTCGCTATAGCGTTCGTACACTGGCTAAGAGCCCTGGATTCACGATTGTGGCGGTGCTGGCGCTGGCGCTAGGCATCGGCGCGAACACCGCCATCTTCAGCGTGGTACACGGCTTGATCCTGCGGCCGCTGCCCGGCGCCGCCAATCCGCACGAGCTGGTTT
>JBOGNS010000526.1:0-3582 GCA_050747305.1 Candidatus Acidiferrales bacterium
GTTGCGCGGCGCTGGAGTAGCACATCGAGCAGCCTTGCGCGAAGGCGACGAATTTGAGTCTAGCCCACAGCATGAAACATTCTACCAATCCTTCCCTGTTCAAGCTTGCTTCCGCGGGCGCCGGCGACCGCGCCCGACAGTGACAATAAGATGGCGACCTAAAGGTCGCCGCTACACCCTGAGATTGAGCGCGCGCGCGGCATCCGGGAAAAAAATTGACATGAGGCAGATGCACACCACCAGTGTCGGGATGAGCCACAGGGAAAGCGTGAGCCGCTCGTAACGCAGGTGCATGAAGTACGACATGATCATGGCGGCCTTCACCACCGACAGGCTGACCAGCAGCGCCAGCATCAGGGTCAGGTTCAGGTGAATGTAGGCCAGCCAGACTTCGATGCCGGTTAGCGCGACCAGGCCGAGCCACACGGTCACGAAGGTTTTTGTCGTCGGGTGAGCTGCGCTGTGTTCGCTCATTGTGTCGTCAGGCCGTCCCTTCAGTTCCAGAGTTCGCGCGATTCAAGTTCCAGATTCAAAGCAGGGTGAAGCCTGCTCAGTATCGCACCGACATCAGATAAATCAGCGGGAACACGAACATCCACACCAGGTCCACGAAGTGCCAGTAAAGCCCGCTCACTTCCACGTCTTCGCCGGTGAACTTGCCGCGGCCAAAGCCGGTGGCGATGATGCCGAGATAAATCACGCCGATAGCCACGTGTGTCATGTGCAGGCCGGTGATGCCGAAAAACGTCGCACCGAAGAGCACCGATTTACCGGCGTACTCCGGCAGATTGGGCAGCGCATTGGGGCGTAAGCCTTCATGAATCAAGTGCAACCACTCATACGAGTGCAGCCCGATAAAGGCGGCGCCGCCAATCATTGTGGCGATGATCCACTTCACCGCGCTGGCGCGATTGCCGCGATGCGCCGCGGCTACGGCCATCACCATGGTCAAGCTGCTGCCAAGCAGCACCACCGTCATGGCGGTCGAGAAGATGACCGCCGGATACATCGGGAACGGCGTGGGCCATGGGTTCGACATGCGCATGTAGCTGTAGGCCATGAGCAGCGCCGAGAAGGTCAGCGAGTCGGAAATGATGAACAGCCACATGCCGAGCTTTTTCGAGCCGACAGCAAACGGCGATTTGCCTCCCGCCCACTCGTGCTCGACCATCCCGCCGATTGCTTCGCTGTGCAGTTCAGCCACGCATCACCGTCCGAGGAAAAGAAGTAACAGCAAAAAGACCCAGAGTAAATCCATGAAGTGCCAGTAAATCGCCGCCATCTCCACCGCAGCCGCCTGCGTCACGCGGCGATAATGCCGGCGGAAAAACACCACGACCAGCGCGAGCACGCCGCCTATCACGTGAACGCCGTGCGCCCCGCTCAACACATAGAAGAAACTCGATGATGGATTGCCGGAGAGAAACACGCCCGCCGCGCGCAACTGCTGCCACGCCATGAGCTGTCCCGCGAGAAACAGCAGCCCCAGCATGGTTGTGACGCCCCACCACACGCGAAAGCCTTCGCGCGAGCCGGCATTCAACAGCTTGCGCGCGCGCTCGACCGTGAGGCTGCTGATGATCAGCACCGCGGTGGTGGCCCACAAGATCTGCGGCATCTGGAACGCCAGCCAATCGCCCTGTCCCTTGCGCACCAGATAGGCGCTGGTCAGCGCCATGAAGAACATCAAAATGCTGACGAGGCCGAGCGAAAGCCCGAGATAGTAAGCGCGCAGCGGAACAGCATGCGCCATGCCGCTATCGCCATCGCCGCGGCCGCCGTCGCCGCCGTCTTGCGCCGGAGGCAAGCCACCGCCGCCGCGGCCAATTCGCAATTCTTCCGCTGTGGTCGACGCAGGCATTTTGCTACTTCTTTCCGTTCATTGCGCCGACTTCCGCCGGGGATAAATGCTGCGGCAGGAAGTCTTCGGTCTGATCGGGGACGCTGAATTCATACGGCCCGCGATAGACGCTCGGATAATGGCCGGCGAAATTGTCATGCGGCGGCGGCGACGGAACCGTCCACTCCAGCGTGGTGGCCCGCCACGGATTCACCGGCGCTTTTTGGCCCTTCCACAGGCTCCAGATGAAATTCAGCAGGAAAAGCAACTGCGCGCCAATGGTAATGAACGCCGCGATCGAAATGAATTGCTGAATGGGCACCAGCTCGGCGACAAAGTTCACGCCGCTGGCCTCCGGGTAGCGGCGCATCTGCCCGGCCATGCCCGACCAGTGCATAGGCATGAAGATGGCGTACACCCCGACAAACGTGATCCAGAAATGCAGCTTGCCCAAGCCTTCGTTCATCATGCGACCGAACATTTTTGGGAACCAGAAATAGGTCGCCGCGAAAATTCCGAAGATGGCGGCCACGCCCATAATCAAGTGGAAGTGTGCGACTACCCAGTAGGTATCGTGCAGCGGACGGTCCACCGAAGGCTGCGCGAGGAACAGTCCATCCACGCCGCCGGAGACAAACAGTGAAACGAAGCCGATGGCGAACATCATCGCAGTGGTGAAGCGAATCTGCCCGCCCCACAGCGTGCCCAGCCAGTTGAACGTTTTGATCGCCGAGGGCACGCCGATGGCCATCGTCAGCAGCGAGAACATGAAGCCGGTGTACGGATTCATGCCGCTCTGGAACATGTGATGGCCCCACACGCCGAAGCCGATGAGCCCAATGGCGCAGATGGCAATCACCATCGCCTTGTAGCCGTAGATGGGCTTGCGCGCGAAAGTAGAAAGCACGTGCGACGCAACGCCCATGCCCGGCAAAATTGCGATGTACACCTCGGGGTGGCCGAAGAACCAGAACAGATGTTGCCACAGCAGCGGCGAACCGCCGTCGTGCGGAATCGGCTGATCGCTCACTACCAAGCCCCCGGGAATAAAGAAGCTGGTGCCGAGGTGCCGGTCGAGCAGCAGCAATATCCCGGCCGCCGCCAGCACGCCGAAGGCGAGCAGGCCGAGAATCGCGGTGACGAACCAGGCCCAGCAGGTCAGCGGCAGGCGCATCATGGTGAGACCGCGCACGCGCAGATCAATCAAGGTGGTGATGAAATTGAGCGCGCCCATCAGCGACGCGGCGCAGAAAAATACGATGCTGACGATCCACAGCGTCTGCCCCGCGCCCAACCCCGGCCCGGCCACCACGCCGATTGCCGAGAGCGGCGCGTAACCCGTCCATCCGCTGATCGGCGCGCCCCCTTCCACAAAAAACGCCGCGAGCATGATGGCGAAGGAGACGAAGGTGAACCAGAACGACAGCATGTTCAGCACCGGGAAGGCCATGTCTGCCGCGCCGATTTGAATCGGGAGGAAGTAATTGCCGAAGCCGCTTTGCGGCGCCGTGGTCAGCACAAAGAACACCATGATGGTGCCGTGCATGGTGAGCAGCGCCAGGTACTGCTCCGGCGTCATGGCGCCGAAGAAAGGAACCTCTTCCGTGGGCCAGGCGAGGTGAAAACGCATAAGCAGAGAGAGAAACATCCCCACGAAGACCGCCATCAGCGCTAGCAGGTAGTACTGAATGCCTATGACCTTGTGGTCGGTACTGAAGATGTATTTGCGCAAGAAACCCTGC
>JBOGNS010000527.1:0-6299 GCA_050747305.1 Candidatus Acidiferrales bacterium
AGCACCATGCGTCTGCTGGCGGGAGTGCTTGCCGGGCAGGCATTCACGACGAAAATCACCGGAGACGACTCGCTGCGCCGCCGCCCCATGCGCCGCGTCATCGACCCGCTCACGGCGATGGGCGCGCAGATCACGTCGCGCGATGGCGGCTTCGCGCCGCTGAAAATTCGCGGCGGCAAATTACAAGCAATCGACTACACCCTGCCTGTGCCCAGCGCGCAAGTGAAGTCAGCGATTCTGCTCGCGGGCTTGTTCGCTTCCGGCAGCACCTCGGTGACCGAACCACTCAGCACGCGCGACCACACGGAAATTGCCCTGGCGGAGTTCGGCGCCGATGTGACTCGCGCCGGCGGCCCGATCCGAGTTCAGGGCCGCCCGCGCCTGCGCGCGCAAAAGCTTACGGTGCCCGGCGATATTTCTTCCGCCATGTTCTTTATCGCTGCTGCGCTGATTTTGCCGGGGTCCACCCTCATGTTGCACAACGTAGGCTTGAATCCCACACGCGCGGCCGTGCTCGACTTTCTCACCGCGATGGGCGCGTCTATCCGCCTGATCGGTGTCCAGATGCAGCATGGTGAATTGGTGGGCGATATCGCGGTGGAGCACGCCACTCTCGCCGGCGGAACGATCTCCGGCGATGCCACGGCCAAGATGATTGACGAGTTGCCGATGCTGGCGGCGCTGGCCCCGTTTACCGAGCAAGGCATTGAAATCCGCAATGCCGCCGAACTCCGCGTGAAAGAGAGCGACCGCGTGGACACGCTCGCCGTCAATCTCCGCCGCATGGGCGCGGGCGTCGAAGAATTCCCCGATGGGCTGCGCATCGCCGGCCGCTCCGCCGGCCGGTTGCGCGGCGCGGAAATCAACCCGCAGGGCGACCACCGGATTGCGATGGCCTTCGCCGTCGCCGCTCTCGGCGCCGACGGCGAAACGATCATTCGCGATCCAGAATGCGCCGCCGTCTCCTTCCCCAGCTTCTTCGACCGCCTCGAGCAGATCGCCGAACGCTGATTCTGGAGTGCGGCGGCTTGCCGCCGTTCTAACCCCGCGAAGCTCGCTTCGCGGGGTTTTCGCGCCTATGACATGCTTCGTCGAGATGACGGCTGTTGGCGGCTTCGGCCTCGCGGGATAGAATCCGTCAACGCCTTGTGCGCCGATGACGACGCCGCTCACCATCCTCGCGCTCGCCAGCTATCGCAAGGGCGACGCCTTCCTCTGCCAGGCCCAGCGCGAAGGCGCGCGGGTTCTACTCCTCACCTCGAAAAGCCTGGAAGGCTCCGACTGGCCGCGCCAATGCCTCGACGACATCTTCTACATCCCCGACGTGGACAAAGCCTGGAAGATGGACGACGTGATTCGCGGCGTCAGCTATTTGGCGCGTACCGTAAAAATCGACCGCATCGTGGCGCTTGACGATTTCGACGTGGAGAAAGCCGCCGCCCTGCGCGAGCATCTCCGCATCCCCGGCATGGGCGAAACCACCGCGCGCTACTTCCGCGACAAGCTGGCCATGCGCACCCGCGCCCGCGACGCCGGCCTCAACGTGCCCGAGTTCATCCACGTGCTCAACTACGATGACCTGCGCGCCTTCCTCGTCAGCGTGCCGCCCCCGTGGGTGCTCAAGCCGCGCCTGCTCGCCGGGGCCATCGGCATCAAGAAGCTTCACTCCGCGGAGGAATTCTGGCGGCTGCTGGACACGCTGGGCGACGAACAGTCGTCGTACTTGCTCGAACGCTTCGTGCCCGGCGACGTCTATCACGCCGATTCCATCGCCTGCGATTATCGCGTGCTGTTTGCGCTGGCCTCGCGCTACGGTACGCCCCCGCTTCAGGTATCGCACGAAGGTCGCGTGTTCACCACGCGCACGCTGCGCCGCGGCTCGCCCGAGGCGAGCGAGGTGCTGGAACTCAACGGCCGCTTGCTGGAAGCCTTCGGCTACAAGCAGGGAATTTCGCACTCGGAGTTCATCCGCACCGCCGACGGCAACTTGTACTTCCTCGAAACGTCGGCCCGCGTGGGCGGCGCGCACATCGTAGATCTGGTGGAGGCCGCAACCGGCTTGAATCTCTGGGCGGAATGGGCGCGGCTCGAAGCGCGACGCGATGGCCAGCCCTATACGCTTCCTCCGGTGCGGCAGAATTACGCCGGCCTGATAGTCTCGCTCGCGCGCCAGCAGTGGCCCGACTTATCTCGCTACAACGATCCCGAAGTAGTGTGGCGCCTCAAGAAAGCCAACCACGCCGGCCTGATCGTCGCTTCACCGCAACTCGATCGCGTGGAATCCCTGCTCGCCTCCTACACCGAACGCTTCTATCACGACTTCTTCGCCTCCGCCCCGCCCCGCGAACGCCCGTCGGAATAGGTCCAAGGAAAAAGGAAAAGGGAAAAGGGGAAAGGGAAGGCGAAAAAAGAAAAGGGAAAAAGGAAAAAGGAAAAAGGAAACAACACCCACCAACAAGGATTGTTCTGCCTTCACTTTTGCCTTTTTACTTTTTCCTTTTGCCTTGCTTCTTATACAATTCGCGCCGATGCTCTCGCGCAAACGCAATTCACGACCGCGCACCGGCGGGGCAGGGAAGCGCCCCGCTCCCGTAAACTTGCACGAGTTCGAAGTTCTGGCTCGCGAGCGCGTCTCGCCGCCCGTGTGGGCCTACATCTCCGGCGGCGCGGCGGATGAGGTTACGCTGCGCCGCAACCGCCTGGCCTACGAACAAATCCTGCTGAAGCCGCGCGTGCTGATGGACGTCAGCAAGCTCGACACGCGCCTCAGCCTCTTCGGCCAAGCGTTCGATTTCCCCATCCTGCTCGCCCCTGCGGCCTATCACAAGCTGATTCATCCGGAGGGCGAAATTGCCGCCGCGCGCGGCGCAGCCGCGGCAAACGCCACGCTGGTGGTCAGTTCGTTCGCCACCGTTGCCATCGAGAAGCTGGCGCGCGCCAGCAATGCGCGCTTGTGGTTCCAGCTTTACGTCCAGCCCGACCGCGCATTCTGCCGCGACCTGATTGGGCGCGCAGAAGCCGCCGGTTGCCAGGCGCTGGTGATTACCGTGGATACGCCCGTGGCGCCCACGCGCGACCGCGAGTTGCGCGCGCCGCTGAAACTGCCGCGCGGCGTGACCATGGAAAATTTGCGCCCGCTGGGCAGCCAGGCTGCGCATCCCGGCGGCAGTCAGGTCTACGCCACGGTGCTCAACGCCGCGCTCGATTGGAAAATGCTGGAATGGCTGCGCTCGTGCGCCAGAACGCCGGTATTGCTGAAGGGAATTCTTGCGCCGGAAGACGCCCGTCGCGCTGCGGAAAGCGGAGCCGACGGCATCATCGTCTCCAACCACGGCGCGCGCAACTTGGATACGGCGCCGGCCAGCATCGAAGCGCTGCCGCATGTGGCCGAAGCGGTCGCGGGCCGCATCCCGATTCTGCTCGATGGCGGCATCCGCCGCGGCACCGATGTGGTGAAAGCGCTGGCGCTGGGCGCACACGCGATACTCATCGGCAGGCCCTATCTCTGGGGACTGGCAGCCAATGGCGCCGATGGCGTGCGCGCAGTTGTCGAAATGCTGCAGCGGGAGTTGGAAGTAGCAATGGCGCTGTGCGGCGTCACGCGGCTTGGTGAGTTGAACAGCGGCGTTCTGTGGCGGCCGTCACGAGGCGCCGGTGCACCTTAGATTGCGAATCTTTTCGTCGTGTTCCCCTTCACAGCCTTTCAAACTGCGCGGCAAACGACGGCGTTCGCGCCTGATACGCGGCGTATCCAGCGCCCACCAGAGCAAACACGATGGAGATGATGCCGCTGGCGTCCGATTCGAGCTCCCAAAAGTCCTGAAGCACCAAGCCCAGCAATTCACCGCTGAAGGGCAGCTCCATTTCTTTCATTGCGGAGAGGGTGAAAAAGATCGCGTCGCCGAAGAGCACGCTGGCTACCGTAAGCACCCCGATCAGGACCTTAGCGGCGAGGTTCGTCCGCCCTGCGCCTTTGATCACTGCCCAGGCCACGAGAAACCCGATTCCGATGGCGCCCCAAAGGAAAATGTAGTTCAGCAGATAGGCGACCCCGCCCCACGCAATTGCTCCTGCCAGCGCGGCGACTACGCCGAAGAGAAGGCCGTTGGGCAGGTTGACCGGTGTTTCCGCGTATGCCTGGGCGGCCATGCCCATTTTCATTTGCAGGTCATTCTGGCAATTTGCGCAGTAAAGTGACGGGACACCGTTGAGCAACATGATTTCCGCGCTCGCGGCCGAGCGGCAGGATTCGCACTTTCCATCGAGGCCCGGCGCCACCTTCCTCGTTCCGTCCAGCAGTAGGGGAAGCAAAGCAGCGACGTCGGCGGCTTTCGGCTTCTTCAGCGGGTAGGTCCACGTCCAGCGAATAAAATCATTTCCGGCGTCTTCGAGCCGGCCTTTTTGACCGGCCATCGCAGTCTTGATTTCGCTGCGCAGGCCCTCGACATTCTCCGTGCGTGGAAACCGAATGAGCAAGCTGATCGCCGAGTGACCGGCGGAGTCCTTTGCGGGCCCCGCCGCGATCAGGTACCCATCGCGGGTGCCCATCACCGCCCCTGCCTTCTGGCCAAAGGGGCCGCGGCTTGGATAGTGCCGCAGACCTGTCGCTGAAGCCAGCTCGTTCATGTAGTCGTCTGCCATCACGCGCCTCCTCATCGCAACGATTGGGCCCGGCGGTAACGCCAGTTGCTAGGTAGCATGCAGGTAAGTACATGTCAACGAAATGGCGGAGCGGTGCGGAGCAAGAATCAATGGTTGCGGAAGGAGGGAAAAGGACGTTCTGTGGCCCAGCGGAAGGCGGTTTGATCGGGGGAATCTACTTCATTCACGGCCCCTTGCGGAGGCTCACGTCATCATAGGTGGAGCGGATGCGAATGCGCGGGCCGCCTTTGCCCACCACGCCCTCGATGCTCTGGTCACGGCCTTCGTTGCGCACATTGAGGCCGGCAAAATTGGTATCCACTTTGCCGCGGTCGGAGCGCGCATCCACATCGAAGGCCGCATTCGCGGGCAACACTAGTTCCACGCCCCCGCGCCGATTGGTGATGGAAATGTCGTCGGTGGGCGGCTGCGCCATGCGAATTTCCACCGACGCGTTGCGATTCTCCACTTGGATGCGCCCCGCTACATTTTCCATTCGGATGCGATAGTTCTGCGTCAGCAGCGTGACGTCTTTGGGCGCGTCAATCACTTCCAGGTCGCCGGAGCCGATTTCCATGCGTCCCGGCAGGCTGCCGGCGGTAAACTCCGTGCGCACGGACTTGAAATAAAGCTGCCGCGCAATGTTGCGGAAGCTGGCGTTGCCCGTGAAGCCGCAACGGACGCTGGCTGCGCCGCTGACATTGGCGATCTCGATGTCGTCGCAACTGCCGTCGATGCGCACATCGCCCGCGGCGCCAATCACCACCACATCGCCATCTACTTTGGCTTCCACATTGCCTTTGACGTCGCGCACTTCCAGATTGCCGTCGGCATCCACGTTGACGCCGGCCTGCGTGCCCTGCACCCGCACCGACCCGCTGCCGGTGCGCGCGGTTACCGCTGCCGTGCTGGGGACGCGCACTTCCACATCCAGCCGCAGCCAGTCCTTGCTGCCGGAGCGCCGTCGCACCACATACGAATTGTCCATTTCCACGATTTCGATCCCGGAGTCTTGCGCGCGTTCCCGCGCTTCTTCCTCGGTGCCGCCGCGCACGCGCTTCTGCACGGTGGCCTGAATCTCGTTGATGCTGTCGGCGATCACGGTCACGTTGCCGCGGGGCAGATCAATACGCACCGGCCGCGCCGCCAGAGCGGCATGCGACGCCGTTTCCGGGAACACGTACTCCTCTTCCCATGGGAAGTGCACGTCAATGTCGGGATGTTGGCTGCGCACTCTATCCCATCCGGCAATCGCGCCGCCCACGATGAAGAGCATGATCAGCAAGAAAATTTCGCCGCCACTCACCAATCGCGCCGGCGCGCCGCCGGACTGCTGCACGCGGAAGTGATCCGCCAGTTTCACCAATCCCAGCAGGATCAGCAGCACCGGCCAGTAATCGCGAAAGAGCTGCCACACGCGGATGTCCGCGACCAGGTTGTTCACCAGCAGCAGCGAGCCAATCAGAATCCACAGCAGGCCCGCGAAAATCGAGAGTCGCCGCGGTTCGCGCCGCGCCGTTGGCGCTGGCTGGCCGGGTTGTGCAGGTTGACCGGGTATACTGCTCATCTTAAGTTCCTCATTGCTGTCATACGCTTGGTCAAAGGCTGGCGACCTGAAGGTCGCCGCTACATCAACGCCCGATGTGACCCTCCACGGG
>JBOGNS010000528.1:0-4430 GCA_050747305.1 Candidatus Acidiferrales bacterium
ACGATTTGCTCAAGGCCAACTACGACGTGGTCAAGCAAGTGGTCGAGCAGATCGTGAAGTACTCGCCGAACACGATTCTGCTGATGGTCACCAATCCGCTGGATGCGATGGCCCAGGCGGCGTACAAGATCAGCGGCTTCTCGAAAAATCGCGTGATCGGCATGGCCGGGGTGCTGGATTCGGCGCGCATGAGCACGTTTGTGGCGGCGGAGCTGGGTGTCTCGGTGGAAAACGTGCATTCGTTCGTGCTCGGCGGGCATGGCGACGATATGGTGCCGCTGCCGCGCTACTCCACGGTTGCCGGCATTCCCCTGCCCGAGCTGCTGCCTGCGGAGAAGATTGAGGCCATCGTGACGCGCACGCGCAAGGGCGGCGCGGAAATCGTCAACCTGCTGAAGACCGGGTCGGCTTACTACGCGCCTTCCGCCGCCGCGGTGGAAATGGTGGAGGCCATACTGAAGGATAAGAAAAAGGTTCTGCCCTGCGCGGCGTATCTGGAGGGCGAATACGGCATCCGCGATTTGTTTGTCGGCGTGCCGTGCAAGCTGGGCGCGCGGGGCATCGAGCAGATCATCGAGATCAAGCTTCAGCCGGATGAGAAGGCGGCGCTCGATAAATCCGCCGCCTCGGTCCGCGAACTCGTCAAGATCCTTGGGATTTAGCTGTTCGCCGGCACATACTGAGCGGCCATTAAATGTAGCCTTTCACCTGCGGCCAGACTTCGTGAATGTTTTTGAATTTCGGCCGGCGACAAATGAGGATGGGGTTGCGTTGCTCGTAGGGCATGGCATAAGGATGCGAAAAGCGGCCCGCTTCCTGTAATTCCTCGAAAGACGAGGCGGCGTCTTCCCGCGAGACTCCTACGGTAATGACAATTTCGCCCGTGTAGTCCCGCGGACCCCAGAGAAAATAGTTGTTATGCCCGCCGATCGCTTTGGGCAGCCCATATTTTCGTCCGAAGAAATCAACGGCGGCGGCCTCGCCGTAGTTGTCCGCGAAGATTGCCGCCTTCGCACGCTCCTCGGGAGGCAAGCTGTGATACACCCTGGCGATCTCGACCACCATTTCTTCCCAGCCGTGCATGTCGGCGAAGAATTGCGGGAGCGGGCCCATCTGGTGGCGCTCGGTGGGCGGGCCGGCGATGCCGAGGCGCTGCGCGTAGGCGATGAAGTCGTGTGGCGGCAGTAGCGGCATGGCCAGCGGCGCGGTAGCAATGCCGGTGAAAATCATGAGTGCAACCAGCGCGCCGCGCACCCAGCGGCCTACATTGCCCGCGGTCCACATGGCCAGCGCGGTTGCGCCCGCCGCGTAAAGCAAGGGATAGATGGGCGCCACGTAGTACGATTTCGCTTTCAGCGCGACGAAAAGCACGAGCAGCGTGACCACCGTCCATCCGAGAAAGCGATACGGTTTGCCTTGCGGCGCAATCAGCAGGAACCACAGCGCGCCCGCTGCCAGCACGATGTTGGCGGGATGAAATTCGAGAAACATGCCCCAGAAGAATGCGCCCGGCGCAAACGGCGCATTCTTGTAAAGCTGGCCGTTGCGCAGCAACTCAACCATAGGGAAATCGTTTTGCACCTGCCAAATCACATGCGGGAGGAAAATCAGGCCGGCAATGGCTGCGCCACTCCAGAACCAGCGCTGCGCGAGTTGCCGCCGCTCGGCGCTGATCAACAGCCCCGCAAAGAGAGCGATGCAGAAGAAAGCCATCGAATGCTTGGTGAGCAGCCCCAGACCGACGATCACCCCGAACACAATCCACCAGCGCGGCGCGCCGAGCCTTGCGATGCGCACCGCCACGAGCACCGCCAGCGCCCAGAAGAGGTGCTCGAACACGTTCATCGAAAGGATGGTGTGGATGGCGAGGAATACCGGCGCGATCAGCGCGGCCAGTTGCGCGAGAAATACGCCGAAGCGCCCGGCGCCCAGTTCGCGCGCAATCAGCCCGGTGACAAGCACCACCGCCGCGCCGGCCAGCGCGGGCAGGAAGCGAATGGCGAAAAGCGAGTCGCCGAGCAGCGCGCGCTCCACCGCGGCCGCGATGGCGACCATCGGCGGCTGGTCCACGTAGCCCCACGCCAGATGCTCGCCGCAAGCGATGAAGTACAGCTCGTCGCGAAAAATTCCGTAGCCGCCCTGGGCATTGTTCCAGAAGTGCAGCGACAATTTGACGAGCGGCAGAAGCAGGAGAAGCGCCGCGTTGCTGGTGAGCCAGTGGCGCTTTGCATCGGCGTGGTTCATCGGTTCGGCCACCAAGGGTGCGGGCATATCTCTTGGTTCTGATACGACACGAAGGAGCGGAGAGTTTCTAGATGCCTCACGGGTTTACCTCCGACGGTCGTGCGCCCTTGTTGCCGCTCTTTTTTTTGTCGCGCTGCAATCGCGGATCAAGGCTTCGACCACCTCCGCAGCGGCTAACTCGAACGAAAGAGCCGGCAAGATGCCGGCGGTACGAAATTACGGCTGCGCGTTCGGCGGCTGCGGCGTCACGATGCGCGCGGACTTGACGGTATCGAGCAGGGGGAAATCTTTCTCCAAGTAGGCTTTGCCCTGCGTCTGAATCAAGTCTTGCCGCGGGCCGTTGCCGCGCGGCGCGCCCTCGCCGTAGCCGGCGTACAACTGATCCACCACTTCCATGCCCTGGGTTACTTCGCCAAACGGCGAGAAGGCCATGGCGTCCAGCCGCGAGTTATCGCCGAGATTAATGAACAGTTGCGTGGTGCGCGTGTTCGCTCCGGCCATGGCATAGGTGACGAAGCCGCGCGTGTTGCTCTTGACTACCGGGTCATCTTGGATGCGCGCCCCCATCCACGCCTTGGAGACATCCGGGAATGGGCTGAGGCCAAACTGCACCACAAATGGCTGCGGTTCGCGCACGACGCGGAAGAAGGCAGCGCCGTCGTAAAACTTGTTTTGCACGAGGTTGTAGAAGCGGTCTGCGCCCTGCGGGGCCCATGCGCGCGTAACCTTCACGGTGAAGTCGCCTTTGGTGGTGACGAATTTTACTTCGAATACTTCCGGCGCTTTGGCGGCGAGCGCCGCGGGTTTGAGCAAGGCGGCCGGATAGGGCGCGTTGCTTGCTCCGGTCGCGTTCTTTTCCGGCGCTTTTGATTGCGCGGTGACGCCTGTGGCCAGCGCCAGCGCCAGCGCTGCCACTGTGACTACACCGATGATCCGACGGAATCGTTTCACGGTTTGTCTCCCTATCTTCGAATCGTACATTCGAGTGCTGCGGCAACGTTGCGGCGCGACCAAAAGTGCCGGCCTAAAGGCCGGCGCTACATTTGTGTTGCGGCCGCACCTTGCATTTCGCGGCTTACGCGCTCGGCCTGTTCCATCACGCGCAGCAGGTTGCCGCCGAGAATCTTCTCAATATCGCGCTCGGAGTAGCCTTTGTCGAGCAGGGCCTGGGTGATTTTGGGCATCATCGAAGCGTCGTCCATGCCGAAGGGCATGGTGGCGCCGTCGAAGTCGGAGCCGAGGCCGACGTGATCCACGCCGCCCACTTTCACTGCGTGGTCAATGTGCTCGATGATTTTTCCCCACGACACTTTGGGCAGCTTGCCATCGGCCATGGCCTGGCGGGCCATGCGGTTGCCGAGCAGGATCTGGCAGGACATGTTTTTGCCGCATTGCTGCTCGAACTGGCGCTCGATGCTGGTCATGTCTTGCCGGTCGGTGGCCGCGCGATACTCTTCGCTGAGGAAGCTGACTTCGTAGTTGATCATCATCACGCCGCCGTTCTTGGCCAGGGCGCGGATCATGGCGTCGGACATGTTGCGGCGGTGATTGCAGAGGGCGCGGCAGGAGGAGTGGGAGGCGATCACCGGGGCTTTGGTGACGGCCAGCGCGTCGTAAAAAGTTTTGTCGGCGACGTGCGAGATGTCCACCATCACGCCAAGGCGATTGAGCTCGCGCACCACATCCGTGCCGAAGGCGGTCAGGCCGTTGTGCTTGGGTTTGTCGGTGGAGGAGTCGGCCCAATTATTGTTGAGGAAGTGGGTGAGGGTGAGATAGCGCACGCCGAGCGCGGCGTAGAGGCGCAGCAGGCCGAGGTCGTCGTCAATCATGTGCCCGCCTTCCATGCCCATCAGCGCGGCGATTTTGCCCTGCTGGTGGGCGCGGCGGATGTCGGCGACGGTGGTAGCCAGCAGCAAGTCGTCGGGATGCCGGCGCACTTGCTCGCGCACGGCGTCAATTTGCTGGAGCGCGCGCTTCACCGCTTCCGGCCCGGTGATGGTGGAGGACACCCAGATCGAGAAAAATGGCGCGTCGAGTCCGCCTTCGCGCATGCGGGGGATGTCTACGTGGCCTTCGGCGTCGCGGTGGCCCATGTCGAACTTGTCGAAGACGAGGCGCTGCGGGGTGTCGGAGTGCGTGTCCACGACGATGGCGCGCATGTGCAGGTTGCGCGCGCGGGCAGAGAC
>JBOGNS010000529.1:0-7274 GCA_050747305.1 Candidatus Acidiferrales bacterium
CCTGAGGCCAGCGTGAGGTCGGTGCGGCTGAGTTGGCCGAGAATCTTCTGCGTTTCGGTTTCGATTTTCTCTTCTTCGCCGGCGATGTAAGGGATCACGTTGCCCAGCGCATCAACGGAGGCTACACCGGGATAACCTGCGCCGGAGAGCGCCTGCATGGTAGTGACGAGCACGCGATCCGGCTCCAGATCGCGCAGCGCGGCCAACGCCAGCGCGAGAAATACGGTGGAACAATTCGGATTGGTGACGATAGCACCGGTCCAGACGCGCTCGCGCCGCTGTTGGGGAATTAACGCCAGATGCTCGGGATTGATCTCGGGGACGAGCAGCGGCACGAGCGGGTCCATGCGATGGTTGCGCGCATTGCTGACCACCACGTGGCCGGCGGCGGCGAATGCAGCCTCGGCCTCGGCCGCCACATTTGCGTCGAGCGCAGAGAAAACCAGTCGCGGCCCGCGGCCCGGCGCAAGCGTTTCGATGGACAGCGAGCCTATTTCATCCGCCAATGGCGCGGGCAGCCGCCACGGCAACTCGCGGTAGCGGCGGCCTGCCGAGCGCTCGCTGGCGCCAAGCCACGTCACGCGAAACCACGGGTGGGCGGCCAGCAGCGCCACGAACTGCTGCCCAACCATCCCGGTCGCACCCAGAATACCGACTTCCATGCGCGTGCTCACGGCGAAGCGTGCAGCGCCGTCGCCGGTTGCTGGCTGCGCGCGCGTTGCAGTTCCTCCAAGCCTTCGAGCAAGTCTTCGACGAGGTCGGCGGCATCTTCGCAGCCGGGGGAGAGGCGAATCAGTGTTTCTGAGAGCCCCAGCTTCGCGCGCACCTCGGGCGGGATCGAAGCGTGGGTCATGCGCGCGGGATGGCACACCAGCGCCTTCACGCCGCCGAGGCTCTCGCCCAGCGCGAAGTAACGCCGCGTGGAAACGAACTGCACCACTTCCTCCACGCTGCCTTCCAGCTCGAACGACACCATGCCGCCGAAGCCGGTCATTTGCCGCCGGGCAATTTCGTGGCCAGGATGGTCAGCCAGTCCGGGGAAATAGACGCGGCGTACCAGGGGATGAGTGTGCAACGCGTGCGCGATGCGCGTAGCGTTCTCTTCATGCCGCTGCATTCGCAACTCGAGTGTCTTCAACCCGCGCAGAGTGAGCCAGCAATCGAAGGGCGACGGCACCGCGCCCGTTGCGTTTTGCAGGAACTTCACCGGCTCAAACACCGCCGCATCGCGGGCCAACGCCGCGCCTTGAATCAGATCGGAATGTCCGGCGAGGTATTTGGTCACGCTGTGTACGACGAGGTCCGCGCCCAGCTCGAACGGCTGCTGGAAGCACGGCGTGGCAAACGTGTTGTCCACCACCAGCAGCGCGCCGTGGGCGTGCGCGAGCCGGGCAATGGCCGCGATGTCGTAAACCAGGAGGCGCGGATTGGTGGGCGATTCAATCCACACCAGCCGCGTGCGCCGCGACAACACCGCTTCCATCGCGGAGCTGTCGGCGAAGTCCACTTGGTGCACCACGCAGCCCAGCGGCTCGAAGACGCGGTTGAGGATGCGGTACGTTCCCCCATACACGTCGAGCGGAATCACAATCTCGTCGCCCGGCCGGAGGTAGGCTTGCAAAATCGCGTTTTCCGCGGCCAATCCAGAGGCGAACACCGCGGCGTGCTCCACACCCTCCAGTTCCGCCAGCACCGCTTCCAACCGGCTTCGTGTGGGATTGTTGGTGCGCGAGTAATCGAAGCCGTGGTGGACGCCCGGCGCTTCCTGCTGATAGGTGGAGGTCTGAAAAATCGGCGCGATCAGACTGCCGGTTCCCGGCTCCGAAGGCTGCGCGGCATGGATGGTCTTGGTGGCAAATCTCATTGCTTTTCTCCTTCTCCGCCGAGGCGGAAGACGATGGATTCGGAAAAATCGGAAGCTCGCGGGGTTGGCGCGCAAACGTGCGGCGCTGTAGGAAGCGTCGCAGGCTTGCGCCGCGCCGGCTCGATGCGCGTACATCGCGTATCGTCACTGAGGCTGCGAACCATCAACGGCAGGCCGGCGCTGGCCGCGGTTTCTATCGCCGCGCGCTGAACCAGGTCGCATCCCGCATCGGCCATCGCCAGTGCTTGCTCGAAGCTCAAGCACGGCACGTGGCGCGCATCCGCATGTTGGTTGGGATCTTTGTCGAAGTAGCCGGGGACATCCTTCACCAGTTCGCAGCGGCTGGCACGAAGGCCCGCTGCCAGCACCACGGCCGTCAGGTCTGAGCCGCCGCGTCCCAGCGACACAATCGTGCCCCACGGGCGCCGCGCCAAGAAACCCGGCACGACCACGGCAGGATGCCGCAGCAGCGCGCTCAGCAGCCGCCGCGAATGCAGCTCAACGCCGCGCGCGTCCCTGCGGCCATTGCGCAGGATCAACCCGGTTTCGTGCACGTTCAGCGCCGCAGCGCGCACCCCAAGCCGCTGAAGGTGCATGGCCAGCAGCGCCACAGAGCGCAGCTCGCCGGTGGACCATAGCAGGTCGAGCGGCGCGGCATCCGGCTCCGGCGCAATCTCACGCGCCTGCGCTAGCAGCGAATCGGTGAGCCCGTTCTCGGCGGACACTACGAGCAACAACCGCTCGTCAGGCACCTTGCGCAACTGCCGGCGCACGTACGCCGCCGCGCGTTGAAACGCTGCCCGATCCACGAGGATCGATCCGCCGATCTTCACCACGGCAATTCTCGGATTCACTGACTGAGGCCCAGGCAAATCGGTTCTCCTCTGCGCAACGGGACTCGCGAGCGAGTGTGACCGCGTTGCAAGCATCAACCGCACAGGCTGGAAAGCCTGTGCCACTCCTTCGGCGTCAGCGCCAAAGGGAAATCGCCGAGCAAGCGAGCCGTCGCAAGACGGAACGCTGCGCAGCGCATCAAGTCTGGGAGTTGAGATTCTCAGGCGACCGGTGGTCGTCTTTGGATCTTATCTCTCCCGTATCGGGCAGGAGTTAGCACCTTGGCTTGCGCCAGGTTGCTGTGGCTTCAACGGGCCTGTTCCCTCGGCCACTCTGGATAAGCGCTGCCGTACAGGCAGCAGCAACGGGACTATACAGAGGCGCTCGGCTAGCTGTCAAGCAGAATTGCAGCGCGTGTCAGGGGAGTGAATGAAGTGAAGGAGGTGAAGGAGGTGAATGAAGTGAAGGAGGCGAATGAAACGAAGGGAACGGAATCCTTCACTTCCTTCACTTCCTGCACCTCCCTCGCTTCCCCTTGTGTGCCACTCACCGCAAGTAAATGCGGCGGAGGTAGTTCACGGTTTCGGCTTCGAGTTGGGCATAGTCGAAGCGCAATACGGAGCGCACGGCGGCCTCGGGCGAAGATTCGCTGCCGATGCCTTCGATCAAGCGCACCACATCGCTGCTGCCGTAGGTTGCCGCCACATACTCCACCACGGCCAGCGACCACGCGTACGCATAGCTCGCCACGTCGCTCGGCAAATTGGTGAAGGAGCCTTCCATCAGGCCCAGCGGCAGCGCAACCTTCTGATCGTAGGCGGTCACCAGAATGTGCGCGTGCGGCTGCGCGCTGGCTCCTTCGATCCACTGCGCCACGCCTTCGTGCAGCCACACCGGAGCGCGCCCGCGGGTTTTCTGATGGATGAAGCTGTGCGCCAGTTCGTGCTTCAGCGTCTGGCTCAGGTCGCTGGTCACCGACGTGAGCCCCTGCACCGGCATGCGGATGCGGCCGTCGTTGATGGCGCCCACCCAGCCGGGCACGCGCGTGATGTCTGCAAACGCCTGCTCGGTGTAAAGAATCACGCCGATGGGTTCGGCCGGAGTGAAGCGCAGCTCGCCTTCGATGGCGCCGAAGTGCTGCTCGAGCGCGCGCAGAATTTCGCGCGCCAGTTGCGGCGTGGCCCCGCCGTGATAGCGCAGGTTGAAGTGGCGCGTCTCGCCTTCGCGATAGTCGCTTTCCGCCTCTTCGTCGCGCAAGGCCCTGGCCAGCGCCTGCTCCACGTCCACATCCGGCCGCAGCTCGAGCGCGCGCTTCCATTCGCGCACTGCATCCTCGATGCGGTTCAGGCCGTAATACGCCCATCCGGTCAGCTTTGGCACGTCGGCATTCTGCGCATCCACGCGGCGCGCCCGCCCGAGGTACTCGAGTGCGGGCGTGTATTCGCTGCGCTGGAGGTGCAAGTAGGCGGCGTTGAGCAGCACGCCCAAGTGCTCCGGCGCAAAAATCAGCGCGCGGCGATAGTGATCCAGCGCCGGTTGCGCGGCGCCGCGCCGCAGTTCGAATTGCGCCGCCGCATGATGCGCCACGGCCACGCGCCAGCCGTCCGTTGCGCCGCCCGAATTGGCCTGCTGCTCCAGTTGTGACAGGTAACCGCGGTCGATAGACCCGTTGCGAATGGTGGCGGCGACAATGTCGTCGTAACCTGCCGCGGGGTCCACGCTCGGCGGCGAGACCGCGACGGCTTCCCTGCCCCCTGCGGCGCCGATGGGCGTGCGATGCGTGCCGCGCTCGATGCGCTCGACCAGGTCGCGGCGCAGGCTGAGGCGGCCGGCCGGCGTGTCGAAGTACACGCGGCTGCCATCCTCCACGACGTTGGTGGCGGAGATGCGCCGCCCGCTCTTCAGCACGATGGTGTCGCCCGCCGCCGCAGGAGCCGCCAGCAGCAGTGCGAGCCACAATACGGTGATCATCATGCGCAACATAGGGTTTACAATTCTAGCGCAGCCAGCCAACCTCTCCCGCGGGCTTGGCTTCCAATGTGTCAAGTCTGTTACAGTGGTTTGCGATGCGTGTCCTACTCGCGATTGTTGCCTTTTTGTTGCTGTGCACGCCGGCCGCGAGCCAAGCGCCTGCCGCTTCGTCTGCCGCTGCCGCGCCGGGCCCGCGCGAACTGTATCAATCCTTGAACGCAATCCGCGTGGAATCGAATCGTACGTATTACGCGCGCGAGCTGGTGCTGCGCCGCGATGTGGTCAAGCTTTTTCTCACTGAAGGCAAGCTGGCCTTCCTTCAATCCTCTCAGGGCAAGGTTTTAGGCGCCGTGTTTACCGGGCGAGGGCGCGTGATCGCCGTGCCGCGCGACCCCATTGAACGGCGTTCGCTGGCTCGCTTCGTGGGGCCGCCGCTGCTCGATCTCACGTTCCGCCAGGCGTATTTCCGCTTCACCGACGACACCGCGCAGGAACTGCTCCGGCAGCTCGAAGCCAACGAATCCGCTGCCGTGAATGATCCGGCCTTCGGTCAGGATTGGAATCCCGCGGTGGCTACGCTGAATCCCTGGCACTCGCTGCGCGCGCTTACCGATTTGGTTTCCGAGAATCGGCTGCCCTATTTTTATGCCGGCGTGCAAACCGATAGCCACGGCCCGCTCGACGTGATGGTGGACCACCGCCGCGAGGAACCCATCGGCATCGGCCAGCCGCGCTGGATCGATGGTATTGGCTACTACGATCTGTGGGCCTCTTTCCGTTCGCAAGGCGACCCGGAATTCCGCCAACCGTTCAACCCCGTGTCTTACACCGTCGAGACCACCATTCGCTCCGATCTCGAACTCGAAGGCAACGCGCTGGTGGAATTGAAAGCGGTGCGCGGCGGCGAACGCGTGGTGCCGCTGGAGCTTTCCCGCCAGCTTCGCGTGGACTCCATCACCGACGCGCAAGGCCGCGCGCTGGTTTTCTTCCAGAATGAAGACTTGAACCGCGACCAAGTCACCTCGCGCGGCAACGATCTCCTCCAGGTGGTGCTGCGCGAGGCCACACCCGCCGGCGACACCTTGCGCCTGCGCTTTCGTTACCGCGGCCGCGTGATCAGCGATGCCGGCAACGGGGCTTACTTCGTCGGCGCGCGCGGCATCTGGTATCCCAACCTCGGCGGCTTCGACTGCTTTGCCACCTTCGATCTCTCCTTCCGCTGGCCGCGCACGCTGGACCTAGTGGCCAACGGGAAAAAAGTTTCGTCAGCGCTGGAAGGCGAATGGAAAACCGGCCGCTGGGTGTCCGAAAAACCGGTGCCCATTGCGGGCTTCAACCTCGGCCACTACGAACACCACCGCGTGCAAAGCCGCGGACTCACCGTTGATGTCTATGCGAACCGGCGCCTCGAATCGGCCATTGCCGACCGTATGCGCCAGGGATCAGCGTCCTCCACGCGCGCTGTGGTCACCGGGCGCCGCCGCATCATCGTGCCGATCCTTCCCGACCTGCCGCCCCCAAGCCCGGCGGCGCATCTTGATGAGCTGGGCAAAGAAGTGCTGGAAGCGATTCGCTTCAACGAGTCGTTGAGCGTGCCCTTCCCCTTTCAGCGCCTCGCCGTGTCGCAGATTCCCGGCTCGTTCGGACAGGGCTGGCCCGGGCTGCTGTATCTCTCTACCCTTTCATTCCTTTCGCCTGGCTCGCAAACGCGCATCGGCGCCAGCGAGCGCACGCAGCAGCAATATCTCGATCTGGTTCCGCCGCATGAAGTGGCCCATCAGTGGTGGGGGAACCTGGTCGGCTGGCCTACCTACCGCGATCAGTGGATTCACGAGGCCTTGGCGAATTACCTGGCGCTGCTTTTTGCCGAGAGCCGCAAGCCCGGCAGCGACGTGATGAAGTATTGGCTGGACGCCTATCGTCAGCGGCTCGCCGAAAAAGAACCTGGCAGCGATGCTCTGATTGGCGCGGCCGGACCGCTGGTGCTGGGCCGCCGCCTGATGACGTCGAAGTCCAGCGCAGCTTATGGCGCGGTGATCTACGGCAAAGGCACGTGGGTGATCCACATGCTGCGTATGATGCTGCGCGACGAGAAAGCTGCAAAGCCCGACGCGCGCTTCGTCGCCCTGCTGCGCGCGCTGGTGGAGGGCTATAGCCACCGCGGCCTCACCACCGCTGACCTGCAAGCCGAAGCCGAAAAGCTGATGACCAAGGAAATGGATCTGGAAGGCGGGCGCTCGCTGGATTGGTTTTTCGATCAGTGGGTCTACGGCGTGGAACTGCCGCGCTACTCAGTGGACTTCAAGAGCACGCGGCAGGGGCAGAGATTCATCGTGAGCGGCACGCTGAAACAGCAGGAAGTCAACAGCGTGTTTGTCTCGCGCGTCCCGCTTTACGCAGAAACAGCTCGTGGCAGGCTGCTGCTGCTCGGCAGCGTCGTTGCTTCCGGCGAGGAGACGCGCTTCCGGTTTACCACCACCGCGCCGCCGCGCAAAATCGTCGTCGATCCGCACCAAACCATCCTCGGCTTCAGCCAGTAGGGGCAGGCCCCCGTGCCTGCCCTTCTTAAAGGGGAAGCGTTCTGAGTTAGTTCTGAGTTCTGAGT
>JBOGNS010000530.1:0-8358 GCA_050747305.1 Candidatus Acidiferrales bacterium
GTGGCCAGCACCAGCGCCACGCCGCCGAAGATTCCCAGCAGGGTCATATTGAAGCGCCGCGGCGCCAGCGATCGTTCGACCAAGTCGTCCATGGTGCGGATGGAGGCCAGCGGCAGGCTTGCGTCCAGCGCGCGCACCTCAGCGCGCAAGGCATTCGCGTAGCCACGCGGGTCGGATTCCGTGCGCATCACGATGGTCATCGGGTTCCACGTGCCGGCGGCAAAATTCAGATACACCACCGGGTCCGGCTCCGCCTCCAAACCGAACATGCGCACGTTGCCCGCAACGCCCACAATGGTCACGGGTGGATTGCTGGTGGCCCACGGATGAAATTGCCGTCCGACCGGGTCTTCATTCGGCCAGTAGCGCCGCGCCATCTCTTCGCTGATGACCGCGCCGCGCAACTGGCGCGATCCTGGGGCCAAGTCGAATTGATTCAAATCGCGTCCGGCGAGCAGGGGAATCCCCATCGCTTCGAAATATCCCGGCGCGACGAGCCGCCACTGCGCCGACGGTTGCTGGCCATCGGCGGTCGGCCGGCCTTGGATGTGCACCTCCATCGATGTGCCGCCACGGTCCATGGGGATGCCGCTGGCCAGCGACGCCGCCTGCACGCCGGGCAGCGCGCGCAGGCGCGCCAGCAATTGCGTGTGGAACGCGACAAACTCTTTTTCGGTGGGATATTTTCCGTCGGGCAGGCTGATATTCGCGGTGAGAAGGTTTTGCGTGTTGTAGCCCGGCTGCACTTGCAGCAGTTCGCCGAAGCTGCGCAGCAGCAGTCCTACGCCGACCAGCAGCACCAGCGAGAGCGCAACTTCGGTCACCACCAGCACGCTGCGCGTGCGGTTGCGCACCGCGGCGGCGGAGCTGCGCCCGCTCTCCTTGAGTGTTTCATTCAGGTCGGTGCGCGAAGCTTGTAGTGCCGGAGCAAGCCCGAAGAGGATGCCGGTCAGCAGCGAGACACCGAGGGTGAAGAGCAGCACGCGGTAGTCGAGAGAAATCTCATCGGCGCGCGGCAGCGTGTCGCCGCTGGTGACGCCGGCCAGCTCCAACCCCCAGTAGGCGAACAGCAGGCCGGCGGCGCCGCCCAGCATGGCCAGCAGCACCGATTCGGTGAGCAACTGCCGCACCAGCCGCGCGCCACTGGCGCCCATCGCGGTGCGAATGGCGATCTCCCGCCGTCGCGCGGTAGCGCGCGCCAGCATCAGGTTGGCAACGTTGGCGCAGGCAATCAGCAGCACCAGCGCGACGGCGCCGAGCAGCACGTAAATCGCGCTGCGCGACTCCTCGGGGATCAGCCAGTCATAAAAGCTGCGAGCGCGCACCGTCCAGCCACCATTCGAATCCGGATACTGCTGCGCCAACTGGCCGGCGACGGCCTCCATTTCCGCGTGCGCTTGCGGGAGCGTGACGCCGGTTTTCAAGCGCCCGAAAACCGACAGGCGATGGTCGCTGCGGTTCTGGTTGCGGTCCGCCATCAATGGGATGAACAGATCATTTGCGCCCCAGCGAAAATCCTGCGGGAGCACGCCGATCACCGTGTATTGCAGCTCGTTCAGCCGGACGGTTTTGCCCACGATGGCGGGGTCGGCGCCGAAGCGGCGCTGCCAGAGGCCGTGCGTCATCAGCACCACACGCGCGCTGGCGCCGGCCGCATCTTCCTCGGGCAGAAAATTGCGGCCGAGGGCGGGCTGCGCTCCGAGCAGAGGGAAGAAATCGTGCGACACGCGGAGGCCGGAAATCCGCTCCGGCTCGTCCACGCCACTGAGGTTGAAGGTCCAGCCGGAGCTGGCCGCTAGGCGCTCGAAGCTGCGGTTGCGCTCGCGCCAGTCGAGAAAATTCGGCTGTGAGGCGGAGAAAAACGGCCAGCCGCGCTGCGGGTTGCTCTCCCACAGCCGCACCAGCCGCTCCGGTTCAGGAAACGGCAGCGGGCGCAGCATTACGGCGTTGAGGATCGAAAAGACGGCGGCATTGGCGCCGATGCCCAGCGCAAGGGTGAGCATCGCGGCCAGCGTGAAGCCGGGACTCTTGCGCAGCAGGCGCAGACTGTAGAGCAAGTCGGCGATCCAGTTCGATGCCAGCATGGCGATGACTCCTTGTTTTGCTTGCGGATGCTCGACGCGCTCGAGTGCGCGTTGCCCGAGGGTGCGGCGGTTGCGCGATTCCGATTCAGTAATCTCCCGTGCCAGGCGCTCCCAGTCAGGAATTTCGCGCTGCGCTGTTTCTGACGCTTCTGCTTCCGCAACGCCACGGCGCAAGGTTGCGCGATACGCTTCGTCGAGCTGCTGCGCGAGGTCTTCGACGATTTCCGCTTCGCGCGCCGCGTGCAGCGCCGGCAAGCGCAGGCGCTCGCGCACATATTGTTTCCAGTCAGGCATCGCTGTTCTCTTCTGCGGCGCCGTGGGGGCAGGCCCCTGTGCCTGCCCTTATTTGTTTCCGCAAGAAGGGCGGCCACTGGGGGCCGCCCCTACGCGGCTGCCCCGGCGTCAGGCGTGGTCGGCGCGCACCACGCGGTTCACGGCGGCCATGAATTCGCGCCACATGGCGCGCTCGCGGCGCAGCATGCGCCGGCCGTCCGCCGTCAGGCGGTAGAAGCGGCGCCGCCGCTCGCCTTCCCGTTCGATCCAGCGGCCGGCAATCAACCGGCGGTCTTCCAGCCGGCAGAGCATGGGGTAGAGCGAGGCGATGCGAAATTGCAGCTTGCCGCCGGAACGAAATTCGATGAGCTTGCCGATTTCGTAGCCGTGGCGCGGCCGCGCCTCGAGCAGGGAAAGGATCAGCAGCTCGGTGCTGCCTTTTTTCAGTTCGCGACTAAACACAGCACCTCCCTGTGCACACACAAGCGAACACCGGCGTCATTCGCCGGCAAAGGGGACAGGCCGGGAGGCCTGTCCTACCTTGTAGCGATATATCGCTATGGAGTATATACGACGGAAATGGGAAAAAGTTAGGAGAAAAGACCTGGAAAAGCTAGTCCTGCCAGAAAAAAGGGCAGCCACAGGGGGCTGCCCCTACTTGAACGCCGGTTTGGAGGGCTTGCGCGAATTAGTGTAGTCTGTGTGTTTTCAGTGCGATGGCTGCGGGAATCCACAATGCAACGCAAACGCTTGCCGCGCTGGGCATCCGCGATGCCGGGCGGATTGCGCCGCTTTTTGCAGAGTTGCGCGCGGAATTCGACCGCGACGCGGCAACCGTAACCGAGGAAGCCTCTTGGAGAGCGTTTCGCGATGCGTGGCTGGCGCGCAAGTCGGGCCGGCTGACGCAAATCACCGACAACTGGCTGAAGCCGGCCTCGCCGGAGCTGAAGCGCGCCGTGGGCCAGTCGCTCAACGAATTCAAAGCGCACGTCGAAGCCGCCGTAGAAGCGCGGCGCGTGGCGATGGAAGAGGCGGCGGATCAGGCGGCCGGCGCGCGCGAGCGCTTCGATCTATCGCTGCCCGGCGTGCATCGCCGCATCGGCACGCCCCACATCCTGCGGCAGACGATCGCGGAGATCGAACGCATCTTTCTCTCCATCGGCTTCTCCGTGGTGGAAGGCCCGGAAATCGAAACGCCGTATTACAACTTCGAGGCGCTCAACATCCCCGCCAATCATCCCGCGCGCGACATGATGGATACGCTCTACATCGAGCCGCAGCCCGGCGTGCCCGACCTGCTGCTGCGCACGCACACCTCGCCGATGCAAATCCGCACCATGGAAAAGCAGCCGCCGCCGGTGCGCATTATCGTGCCTGGCAAGGTGTATCGCCGCGATAATCCCGACGCGACGCACTCCTACATGTTCCATCAAGTGGAAGGCCTGGCCGTGGATAACGACATCACCTTCTGCGATTTCAAAGGCACGATGGAATATTTCATGCGCGAGTTCTTCGGGCCCACGGTGCGCACGCGTTTGCAGCCGAGTTTTTTCCCGTTCACCGAACCTTCCGCCGACGTGTACGGCTCGTGCTTCGCCTGCGACGGGCGCGGCTGCCCGCTGTGCAAATATTCCGGCTGGATCGAGCTGCTCGGCGCGGGCATGGTGGATCCCGCGGTCTACGGCTTTGTGAATTACGACGCGAAGAAGCTCTCCGGCTTCGCGTTCGGCGTGGGCGTGGAGCGGCTGGCGATGCTGAAGTATGGCATCAACGATATTCAGCTTTTTTTCCAGAGCGATGCGCGCTTCTTGCGGCAATTCTCCTAAGGGAATGAAACCACGGATAAACACGGATGAACACGGATGGGTGCAAAGTGCAGAGGCAGTGTCCTGAACCCTTTGGGTTCGGCATGGCGGCGAAATACGCACGCTGGTTCATCCGTGTAATCCGTGTGAATCCGTGGTTCCAGAACAGATGAAACCGGACGCGGCGAGAGCGGAGCTGATCAAGGCGGATGAGCAGTGGGCGCGAGCGTGGGCGGCGCGGGACCTGAGCGGCGTGATGCTTTATTTCCATGAAGACGCGGTGGTGCTCACGCCGGCGCGCGCGGCTGCCAGCGGCAAGCGCGACATCATTAATATGATGGCCAGCGTCTTCACGCTGCCGGGATTCTCGACCAAGCTGGAGATGACGCGCGCAGAGGTCGCTGCGGGCGGCGACCTCGGCTACACGCTGGGCACGTATCAGAGCACCATTACCGATGCCGGCAAGCCGGCCACGCACAGCGGCCAGTATCTGGCGGTGTGGCGCAAAGGCGCGGACCGCATGTGGAAGATTGCTGCCTACAGCGCGACTCCGGCAGGCGACAAGACGTAGGGGCGGCTTTACGCCGCCCGGCTCCAGCGGTGTGGAGTGCGGCGGCTTGCCGCCGCTTTGTTTAGATTTGGGCAAGCACACTTGGACTGGAGACGGTTCAGGCAGGCAATGCAATGAGCGCGATGAGGGGTAGGCTCGCTTCGGGGAAATCGGAGTTGGATAGAAACAAAGCGGCAGCAAGCTGCCGCACTCCATAAAAAGCGATGAAGATTCTTTACAACTGGCTGAAGGAGTTGGTGGAGGTGACGGCGTCGCCGGACGAAGCGCGGCAGCGGCTTTCTGCGGCGGGCATCGTGGTGGACACGGTGGAGGAGTCGCCCGCTGGACCGCGCTTCGACGTGGACCTCACCACCAATCGCCCGGACTGCATGGGGCACTACGGCATCGCGCGCGAAGTGGCGGCGATTTATCGCGTGCCGCTGAAAGCCGTGCGGCCCAAGCTGAAGGAAGCCGCCGCGACTGCTGAGTCCGCGACGCGCGTCGACATTGAATGCCCCGACCTGTGCGGGCGCTTCACCGCTCGCGTGCTGCGCGGCGTGAAGGTGCAGCCGTCGCCGGACTGGCTGCGCCAGCGCCTGGAAGCGCTGGGGATCAACGCCATCAACAATGTGGTGGACGCGACCAATTACGTGATGATCGAGCTGGGCCACCCGCTGCACGCCTTCGATTTTGACACGCTGGCCGAGCGCCGCATCGTGGTGCGTCGCGCGCGCGTCGGCGAAAAATTGCGCACGCTTGACGGCATCGAGCGCACGTTGACGCCGGAGATGTGCATGGTGTGCGACGCGGCCAAGCCCACCGGCGTCGGCGGGGTGATGGGCGGCGGGGAGACGGAGATCGGCTTCGCGACGCAGAACGTGCTGTTGGAATGCGCGTGGTTCGATCCGCTTTCGGTGCGCCGCACGGCGCGCGCGCTGGGCCTGCGCACGGAAGCGTCAACTCGCTTCGAGCGCGGCATGGACCCGGAGTTGGCCGAGCCGGCATCGCGGCGCTGCGCCGAGTTGATTCAGGAACTCGCCGGCGGCGAAATTTTGAAGGGCGTGGTGGATGCGTACCCGCGCCAGCCCGAGCGCCAGAAAATCGAACTCACCCGCCGCGAAATCCTGCGCGTGATGGGCGCGGACATTCCCGACGCGGATATCGAAGCGGTGCTCAAGACGCTGGGTTTTGATCCCGTGCGCACCGACGCCGGCCGCGGCAGCAAGAATTCGCTGATGGCGGCGTGGGAGTGTCGCCGTCCGACGTGGCGGCACGACATCACGCGCGAAATTGATTTGATCGAAGAAGTCGCGCGGCACTACGGCTTCGACAAGTTTCCCGCGCGCTTGCCGCCGGCGCGCCAGCCCGCGGCGCGCCTGCCGAATGCCGCGGCTGAGGACGCGCTGCGCGAGCGGCTGGTCGCGCTTGGCTATCAGGAAATTATTTCCATCCCGCTGGTGGATCCGGCTGACGAAGAACTCTTCCGCGCCGATGCCGCGCCGCGGCCGGTGCGGGTTGGCAACCCGCTCGCTTCCGATGCGTCGCAGATGCGCACGTCGGGCCTGGTCAGCATGCTGCACGCACTGGAGTGGAACATTAATCGCGGCCAGCACAACACGCGGCTGTTTGAGATGGGCAAGGCGTACGCGCTCGAGGGCAAGGCCCCTCGCGAGACGCGCATCCTCACGCTGGGCGCCACCGGCGCCGCGCGCGAGAAAAGCGCTCACGACGCAGAGCGCGCGTATTCCTTCGCCGACTTGAAAGGTGATCTGGAATTGCTTGCGGAACTGGCGGGCGGCATTGCGTGGTCGCGCAACGGGGAAGGCGCGGTGCCATCGTGGCTGGCCGCCGCGCAGGCCGGGGTGATGGAAGTTGTAAGCGGCGGCGCAGGGAAGCGCGCCGGCGTGGCAGGGCGGCTGGCGCGCGCGGTGCAGGAGCGGTTCAAGCTGCGGCAGGAAGTCTTCGTGGCGGAAGTGCAGCTCGACGCGCTTTTCGCCGGCTACTCGACGTCGCGCGCGGCGATTCGCTACCGGCCGATTCCGCGTTTTCCGGCAGTCGAGCGCGACTTCTCGCTGCTGCTGCCGGAGGGCACGGTGTTCGCAGACGTAGCCGGCGCGATCGGTGGCCTGGGCATCACGGAGATCACCAGCATCGAAGCGGTGGATCTCTTCCGCGGCAGCGGGCAAGTGCCCAAAGGCAAGTATTCGCTGCTGGTGCGGGTCACACTGCAAAGCGCCGAAGCCACTTTCACCGAAGCGCAACTGAGCGATTTCTCCGCCCGCATCATCGCCGCACTGGAGAAAACCGGCGCCACCATCCGCATGTAGCGGCGACCTTTAGGTCGCCATTTTGTCTGGCGCGAGACGGCCTGTTCTGACGTTTTCGCACAAGAAGCAGTTGGCCGCCGAACCATGGCGACCTGAAGGTCGCCGCTACATGCGGACGCATCCAACCTTCCGATATACTCCGCAGAACCGCGATGCCGCATGAATTGAAAGCGGGGCGCTACGAACTCGGCCCTGAAATTGGCCGCGGCGGCATGGGTGTGGTGTATCGCGCCCGCGACATGCACCTGGGCCGCGAGGTTGCGCTGAAGATGCTGCCCGCCGAGATGCTGCACGATGCGCAGTTGCGCCAGCGGCTGGCCATCGAAGCGCGGGCCGCCTCCGCGCTGAGCCATCCCGGCGTCGCCACCGTATTCGATTACGTCGAGCACGATGGCGAGTGCTTCATCGTTTTCGAGTTGGTGGAAGGCGTCACGCTGCGCGAGTGGGCGCGTCGCGCGGCTCCCGCGCTGGAAGCGATCCTCGACATCGCCGCGCAGCTTGCCGATGCGCTGGCCGCGGCGCACCGCAGCAACATCGTGCACCGCGATCTGAAGCCGGAGAACATCATGGTGGTTCAAAGCGGGTCCGGCTCGCCGCGCGCGAAGATTCTGGACTTCGGCCTCGCCAAGCTGCGGCCCGCCATCACCGCCGCGAACGACTCCGCGCAGACCGCGTCGTTCCTCACGCAGCCTGGCTGGCGCGTGGGCACCATCAACTACATGGCGCCGGAGCAACTGGAAGGCGAACCTGCCGACGCGCGCTCCGATCTGCACGCGCTGGGGCTGGTACTCTACGAGCTGGCCGGCGGCGTACATCCATTCGCAGGGCACACGCCCGAATCCACGATTGCCAACATCCTGAAGACCGAGGCGCCGCCGCTGCCCAAGCGAACGGGCGTGACGCCGCCGGAGCTGGATCGCATTCTGCATAAGTGCCTGCGCAAGCGCCGCGACGAGCGTTACCAAGACGCCGGCGATTTGCTCGTTGATCTCTCGAATCTCCGCCGCGATCTCTCGCGCGGTCAGGCGCCACTGCCCGCGCCCGCCGCTTCTGCTGGTACGGGCATCCTGCCGCGGCGCGTGGCGCGCTGGGTGTTCGCGGCGATTCAAGCCGGCTACCTGGTGATTTACGGGCAGGCGCTCGCGCATCTGGGGGATATCGAACGCCTTGCCGGTGTTCTGGCGGGCCTGCAGGTCGCGGCGAGCTTGCATTTGCTATCGGCGGTGGTGCTTCCTGCGGTGATCGTGTGCGCGCTGGTGGGGATCGTCGTGCGCCTCTATCTGCTCGCGGCGTCGCTGGCCGACTATCCTGACCTGGGC
>JBOGNS010000531.1:0-5450 GCA_050747305.1 Candidatus Acidiferrales bacterium
GGCCTCCCGGGTTTCAGGGTGTCGGCTCCACGCTGATCCTGGAATTTGACGATGATATTCCCGACCTGACGGTGCAGGAACTGAAGCAATATCTCGGCGTGTTCGTCGATTTCGAAGGCCAGCGCTCCGCCGCGGTGCACTGGATTGATACGCTGCCGCCGGAAATTCAGGATGCGATCAAGGAGAAGCGCGCCATCGTCGGCATGGACCGCGAAATGGTGGTGGCTTCGATGGGCAAGCCGGAGAAAAAAGTCCGCGAGAAGGATATCGACGGGCTGGAAACGGAAGACTGGATCTACGGCCATCCCCCGGCCAAAACCGTCTTCGTCAAATTCGCCGGCGACAAAGTCATCTCCGTAAAGGAATTCCCCAACTGAAATCCGCGACTTAAACCGCTTGTTTCGGCGGCTTGACGGAAGGCCGACGCGCATTCCACAGGGCTGGCACAAATTCCACAGGGGTTTGGATTTGGTCTTGAGGCTGGTGCGCGGCGGGGAGTAACATTCGAACCCTCCAGTCCGCAATTGGAGCCGCCTGTGGTTCTGTAGGAGCGCGCCCTGCGCTCCTGAGATGCAAGTCAAGGAGGTCCCGCAAATGCCCACCAATAGAGAATTCGCCGTTACGATGGAGGACCGGCCCGGCGCCCTCGGCAAGCTTTGCAAGGCGCTCGGTGACCGTGGAGTGAATATCCTCGCCTTCCAGTCTTTTCCGGTGGAGGGCAAGAGCCTTGTGCGCTTCGTTTTCGACAATCCGACCGCCGCGAAGCCGGTGCTGGACGCAGAGCGGCTTAAGTTCACCGAGGGAGAAGTGGCGCAAGTGAGGCTCCCACACCGGCCGGGAGAACTCGCGCGGGTCGCATCGCGGCTCGGCGAGTCCGACGTCAACATCAACTACGCGTATTGCGGTGTGGAACCTAACAGCAGTACGCCCATGATTATCTTTGGCGTGAACGACGTGTCCAAGGCCGCGCCGATTCTGGATAAGGAAGCAGCGACCGCAGCGAGAACGTCGTAACGCGAACCAACCACATGGACGTGAGGATTTGAGTACGGGAGAACGCCCGGCGGCGTGGAAGGCCGCAGAAGCCTCCTCACGTCCTCACCTCCTCACCTCCTCACGTCCTCATTTCTCCTGGCACCTCGTCACTCGCGCTCGACACGCAATCTAGAGCATCGAGGAGAGCAGGGTGGCGATACCGAGGAAGCTGGCGAAGCCGACGCAATCGGTGATGGTGGTGAGAATAATCGACGACGACTGCGCCGGGTCCTGCCCCAGGGAAGTCATCAGCATGGGCACCGCCGCGCCGGCGATACCGGCCAGCATCATGGAAAGCACCATGGAAACGCCAATCACCAGCGCCAGCCCGAAGGAGCGGTTCCACAGGTAAACGCAGGCGGCCACGGTGACCGCCACGGCGATTCCGTTGGCTACGCCCACAACAGCTTCCTTCAACTCGACGCGCAGCCAGTGGCGCAGGCGGATTTCCCGCATGGCCAGCCCGCGCAGTGTGACGGCCAGCGCCTGCATGCCGGTATTGCCCGACTGCCCCGCCACCACCGGCATCAGCACTGCCAGCACGCTGAACTTCGCGATGGTGCTTTCGAAGAGCGATATAACGAACGCCGCGAGAAACGCGGTGAGCAGGTTGACTTGCAGCCACGGCAGCCGTTTCCTAATCGCAAACGACGCTTTCGACAGCGCGCGTTCATCGGCACTGGCGCCGACCATGATCTGGATGTCTGCCGCGGCTTCTTCCTGCACGGCGGTAAACAGGGTTTCTTCGTGAATCGTGCCCACAAGGTGATTCTCGAAGTCCACCACCGCCACGGCCGACAGCTTGTGCTCTTGCAGCAGCTCGACGAGCTCTTCGCGCGTTGCCATGGCGGGCACGCTGACCGGCGCACGGCTGGCGATGGTTTCCAGTTGCGCCTTCAGATCGGCGCGCACCAGGTCTTGCAGCGCGATCGAGCCCGTCAGCCGCCCTTGTTCATCCACCAGATAGATATCTTCGATGCGCCGCCCCGGCAGCATGCGTATCCGCGCCAACGCCTCGCGCACGCCGGTCTCTGGGCGAAACGTCACGGGCCGCGAGTCGCACAGGCTGCCTGCGGTGTCCGGCGGATAGGACATCAGCGTATTCAACTCTTTCACTTTGCGGGGATGGAATCCGCCCAGCAGCGGTGCGCGCGTCTCCGGATCGAGGCGCGCGAGCAATACTGCGGTGCGCGAGGGATCCAGCGCATCCAGGATTTGCACCGCAGCCACCGGATTCATGCGCTCCAGCACTTTGGCCGCGGTTTCCGGCGTGAGCCGCTCGATGCCGGGCACGCCGCGGCGCAAAGGTGAGCGCTCCAGGATGCGCGCGGTTTCTTCCGGCTCCAGCTTCTCCAAAAGTAGCGCTGTCTCATCCGGGAACAATTCGAAGTAGTTGTCGGTGAGTGCGTCCGCCGCGCGAGAAGGGGAGACCGTCATTGCTGGGCGCCTTTCTTTTCGTCGAGGTCGAGGGAGGGCGTTACGTCCGCCGCAGCATTTGCGCGTTCCGTCGGGAGCTGCGCGGAGCCGGCGCGCGCTGCAACTTGGTGCTTATGATTGCCGCCGGGCTGGAGTCGCTGCATGAAGCGCGCAATTCCCAGCCAGTAAAGTTCGCCCAGCGAAATGGCCAGCGCCGCCGGGCTGCGCGACTGTCGCCGCGAAGCGTATTCCGCTTCCAGTATTCGCAGCGTGCGGTAACGGATGGCGCCGAGGAACACGTTGCGCTCGTCCACCACCGGCAACGCGTGCACGTCGCGCCACGCGGGGTGCGCCAGGATCTCCGCGTGGTCCGCGCCTGCGGGAATGCGCGATACGTTACGGTACATCACCTCGGCGAGCGGCAGTTTGCTATCCGCCAGCATCAGTTCCCGCAGGTTCACCACGCCTGCCAGTTGCTGCTCGCGATCCACCACGTAAATGTAGAAGAGGGCCTGCCGCGCGGCGCGCCGCAGGCGCGCCCGCGCTTCGCCTACGGTCATCTCCTGCGGTAACGCGAGCACGCGGGTATCCATGTACGCGCCGGCGGTTTGTTCGGGATAGCGCAGCAGCACCATCACGTTGGCCGCCGCATCTTCGGGAAGTTTTGCCAGTAGCGCCGGCTGACGGCTGCTTTCGATGCGGCGCAACAGGCCGGCGGCGCTGTCGGCAGGCAGCAGCGCGAGGATGGCGGCCGCGCGCTCCTCGCTGAGCCGCTCGGCCGCATCGGCGCCCAGCGCCAGGGCCATGCGCTTCAGTGCTTCTGCGGCGGTTACCAGCGGGAGTTGTTCGAGAAAAGCGGCCGCATCGCCGGGTGGCATGCGCTCCAGCAGCAGTGCGGCGGCATCGGGATGCGCCTCAACGAAGGCGCGCGCAATGCGCCGCTCATGGTCGAAGGCGTTCTCTCTAGCCATCGTCGCGCAGCAGCACCGAAGGCTGGTTGTGGAATTCCGCGGCCGGCAGCAGCACGCGGCCCTCCGGCGTATCCAGCAGCACGGCCACGTTGTTCATCTCAATGATACGTCCTTCGATTGCGCCGATGCGAATGCGCTGGCCCACTTGATAATTCTGCAAGAGGTAGTGGGAAGCGAGCAGATTGCTGACCGCGCCGCGCGCCCCCAGTCCGAAGGCCAGCGCCAGCCCGCCCAGCGTGGTGCCGAGAAAAATCGCAATCAGCACCACAATGAATGTGCTGTTGATGCCGATCTGATCGATTGCCACCACCGCGGTAATCAGCAGGATCACCACCTGCGCAACGCGGCCGGGCAAATCGCCGTATGGCAGACCGGCGGAAGTGGTCGCGGTGCTCACTGTGGTGCGTGCGATGTTGCCGGCCACGATGCCGAGGATCACGATCAACACCGCCGCAATCACGCTCGGCAGATACTTGCCGACGCCCGCGGCCAGGGTGGCCACAATGGGCAGGCCCAGAACGTCTGTCGCGCCTGCGATGAACAGCAGAATGATTACCCAGTAGACGATGCCACCCAGCGCCTCGGTGATCCCGCGCTCCATCCCGGAGGTCTTGAGCCCGCGGCGGAAGGGTTCGCTGGGCACCAGGCGGAATACCCGCGGCATCAGGCGAAGGGTCAGGCGGCGCAGACCGTTGGCCAGCAGCCAGCCAGTGAGCAGCAGGATGGTGGCGATCAGGATGTTGGGCAGGTGTTCGGCCAACTGCACCGCGATATGCTCGACGGTATTGGTGACGGCCTGGACCGGCCGGGACTGCGCCATTGCGCCCTCCAGAGCGGCGGCACGCCCTGCGGCGTGCGCTGCAACCTTATAGCAGTCTTCGGGCAATCAGAGAAGTGCGAAGCGCACGCGGTTTGACTTTTCCTGCTGTGGGTCATAGCATGATTTTCTCGCGTCTGTGGCCGGCCCATCTAAGCCGCCAGTGTCAATTTCACACTCACGTCGGAGGGAAGATGCCCATCAAAGTCGGAATCAACGGGTTCGGACGCATCGGGCGCAACATCGTGCGCGCGTCGCTGGGCGACGCGAATATTCAGTTTGTCGCGGTCAACGACATCACCGATGCCAAGACGCTGGCGCACCTGTTGAAATACGACTCCATCCTTGGCAACCTCCCCAACAAAGTGACGCATACCGAAGACTCCATCGCCGTGGATGGCCGCAGTTTCAAAGTATTCAAGACCAAAGACCCGGCGGAGATTGACTGGGCATCGGTGGGCGCGGAAATCGTGATTGAGTCTACGGGCCTCTTCACCAAAGGCGCTGACGCAAGGAAGCATATGCGCGGCCCGGTGAAGAAGGTGATGATCTCGGCGCCGGCCACCGATCCCGATCACACGCTGGTGCTTGGCGTGAACGAAAAGACCTACGATGCGGCCAAGCATCACGTGGTGTCGAACGCATCGTGCACCACGAACTGCCTGGCGCCGGTGGCAAAAGTGGTCCATCAGACCTTCGGCATCATTCATGGCACGATGACCACGATTCACTCCTACACCAACGATCAGCGGCTGCTCGATTTGCCGCACAAAGATTTGCGCCGCGCGCGCGCCGCCGCACTTTCGATGATTCCTTCCTCGACCGGTGCGGCCAAGGCCCTGCACCTCGTCCTCCCCGAACTGAAGGGGAAGCTCGACGGTTACGCCATGCGCGTGCCCACGCCCAACGTCAGCGTAGTGGACCTGACGGTCACCGTGGAGAAGGACGCGACGGTGGAATCGGTGAATGCCGCGATGAAGCGCGCCGCCGAAGGCCCCATGCGCAACATCCTGGAGTACACCGAAGAGGAACTGGTGTCGTCGGATTTTCGCGGCAATCCAAATTCGTCGATCGTGGATTCGGGCTATACGCGAGTGGTCGCCGGCAAATGCGTGAAGGTGCTGGCGTGGTACGACAACGAGTGGGGCTACTCGTGCCGCTGCCGCGATTTGGTCAAATTCATGGCCGCGAAACTGTAGAAGCTCACAGTC
>JBOGNS010000532.1:0-5098 GCA_050747305.1 Candidatus Acidiferrales bacterium
GCGCTGGACGAGCGCTTCGACAACCAGGAGTACCCGCAAGACGAAGCGCAAATCCTCGAGCGCCACGCCGTCAATTACCCCTTCGTGCTTTATGCCGGCAACGTCCGCCCGCACAAAAATCTTCCGCGCCTGATCGAAGCCTTCTCCGTCGCCAAAGCCGAGCTGCGCGACGCGCCCGGTCTCGAAAATCTCAAGCTGCTGCTCATCGGCGACGAGCTGGCCAAGCATCCCGCGCTGCGCCGCGCCGTCGTGGTCTCGCGCCTGCGCGAAGATGTGCGCTTCCTCGGCTTCGTCCCTCACGCTGTGCTGCGCGTCTTCTATAAGCACGCTCGCGCGTTTCTCTTTCCCTCGCTCTATGAAGGTTTCGGCCTGCCGCCGCTGGAAGCCATGGCCCACAACACGCCGGTGCTGACCTCCAACGTCAGTTCGCTCCCCGAAGTCTTCGGCGACTCCGCGCTCATGGTCAACCCGGAGAAAGTTCTGGAAATTGCGCGCGGCATCCGCCAAATCCTCACCGACCAGGACCTGCGCGCTCGCCTCACCCAATCCGGCGCCCAGCGCATCAAAGCCTACTCCTGGGATCGCTCCGCCGCCCAACTCCTCCACGTCTACCGCTCCGTCATGTCCCGGGAGATCTAAATGCGCAGACGCGGCACGACAATCCGGCTTGCAAACTACAGCCCAGCTAACACGCCGCGACGATTTTCGAGTCTGTCTTCTCCGTGCCCTCTGTGCTTCTCTGCGCCTCTGTGGTTTTCCTGGTCTTTGGGTGCGAAATCGAGCCAAGCTCTCGGAAAAACACAGAGGCACAAAGGCTTCACAGAGGCCACGGAGGTCGCCACTGCCGGTGCACGAGTCACAGGTCACGAGTCACTCGCCGCGGCCCGTTTGGTTGCACCTCCGCCGCGCTGTGTGGATGTTTCGCTCTTGCGGGTTAGATTTGAATCGGAAACTGCCTCCCAGTCGTCTACTATCTACTCCCGATGCCTCTGGACTTCGCTCGCAGCCTTACGCGCCCTCGTGTCGCTCTCGCTCTCGTGTTATGGGCGTTCTGCTTTTCACCGGCAATGCGCGCAGCGCAAGAGCCTGCGGTTCGCTCGCTCAGCATCCGCCAGATTGATGCCGACATGCGCATCGACGGCCGCCTCGACGAAGCCGTCTGGGCGCAAATCGAGCCCACCAGCAACTTCCTGCAAACCGATCCCGTCGAAGGCCAGCCCGCCAGCGAGCGCACGGAAGTGCGCATCTTCTACGACCAGCACCATCTTTACTTCGGCTTCTGGTGCTACGACTCCCAGCCGCGCGGCATGGTGGCGCGCTTCGACACCCACGACGCCCGCACCAACTCCGATAGCGTCAACATCCTTCTCGACCCTTACGGCGACCGCCGCACCGGCTACTTCTTCAGCATCAACGCGCGCGGCGTGCAGTACGACGCGCTGGTCGCCGAAGGCATCGAGCGCGACTCCACTTGGGACGGCGTCTGGCAAAGCGCCGCCGTGCTCCATGAATGGGGCTGGAGCGCTGAAGTCGCCATTCCCTTCAAGTCCATCCGCTTCAAGCCCAATCAGACCTGGGGCATCAACCTCGGCCGCGACATCGTGCGCAAAAACGAAGAAGTGAACTGGCAGCTCGTCACGCGTTTCGACGGCGACATGCGCCCCTCGAAGGCCGGCCTGCTCGAAGGCATCGCCGACGTCGAGCCCGGCCGCAACCTCGAAATCATCCCCTACTTTTCATCGCGCGTGGCGCCGCGGCGCCTTCGACCCGCTCGAAAACGGCGAAGATTACGAAGGCGGCGCCGACATTCGCTGGGCCATGCTGCCCAACGCCACCGTCAACGTTGCCCTCAATCCCGACTTCGCGGACACCGAAGCCGACGAGATCAACATCAGCATCTCGCGCTTCGAACTCTTCTTCCCCGAAAAGCGCGCCTTCTTCAACGAAGGCTCGAACTTTTTCGCCACGCCGATGAATCTCTTCTTCACGCGCCGCGTCGGCCAGCGTTTGCCTGACGGCCAGCCGCAACGCATCCTGCTCGGCGGAAAGCTCACCGGCAAAGTCGGGCCGTGGTCGCTCGGCGTGCTCGAGGCGCGCACGCAGCAGCAGCGCTTCCGCGACCCCGATACGGGCCTCATCGGAACCGCGCCCGCCTCCAACTTCTTCACCCTGCGCGCGCAGCGCGACATCTTCGGCAACTCCACTCTCGGCTTCATCAGCGTCAACCGCGATCAATCCTTCGGCGCCATCGGCTCCACACAACGCGTGCACGCGCTCGACGTCAACATCGTTCACGGCGCGCACATCGTGTGGTCCAATCAGGCCGCTTACAACCAGAACCAAACCCAGCCCGAGGGCGGCATCCATCGTATGAGCGCGCGTTCCTCTTTTTCCTTCGACTCCGATGCCTGGGCTATGGGCGGCGTCTACCAGTACACCGGCCGCAGCTTCGACGTGAGCGACATCGGCTTTCAGCCCGAAACCGACCGCCACGCCGCCGGTGCCGCCATCGAGTGGAAACCCTTCATCAATCGCAACGGCATCCGCCAGGTCTTTTTCGAACTCGAGCAGGACATCAACCTCGACACCGGCGGCCTCACGCAGGATTCCGACAGCGGCGCCGAACTGCGCGTGGACTTCACCAACTTCTGGACCGCCGGCGCGCAGTACTCCTACTCGACCGTGCGCTTCAACGAGTTCACGCCCGCCTTCGGCCGCCTGCCCACCACCCGCACCTACATCACGCCGGGCGTGCGCCTGTTCGTGGAATCCAACGACAACCGCCCCGTTTCTTTCGAGTACGAATTCGAGTGGGAAAAATTCGCGCAGTTCAGCGAGAACTTCTACGGCCGCGGTTACTCCCACCAGCTCGAGCTCACCGCGCGCATGTTCGACCGCACGCGGCTGGAATTTCGCGGTGAATACATCCGTGAGTTCCTACTCGACGGCACGCCCTTCCAAATCCGCCGGCTCTTTGTCACGCGCCTCGCGCACCAGTTCAGCCGCAAGTGGCGCGCCCGCATCCTCGGCCCGCTCGCCAACGACCGCCGCGGCCAGGAGTTCAACGTCAATTCGCTCGTCGGCTACGACTTCACTGCGCGCTCCGCCTTCTTCGTCGGCTACAACTTCCAGCGCCAGTCCCCCGGCCAGCCCGGCGACCTCGGCCACGAACTCTTCGTCAAATTCTCCTACCTCTTCCAGTTTTGAAAGTGTGGTAGATTCGCCCGCCATGAATCGCATTGATCTTCAGAGTCTCGCTGAGTTGAGAATCCGCGAGGCCAAGCTGCTGCTCGAGAGCGGCCTTTACAACGGTGCGTATTACTTGGCTGGGTATTCGGTCGAGTGCGCCTTGAAGGCCTGTGTCGCAAAAAAGACGAAGCAGCACGATTTCCCCGACAAAACTTTGGTGCAAAGACTCTTCACGCACGATCTCCAGCTCCTCCTGCTGAAAGCTGGACTGGAAACTGAACTTTCGGAGGAGATGAAGAACAATCGAATGCTTGAGCAGAACTGGACCATTGTGAAGGGTTGGTCTGAAGAAGCGCGATACGAAACGGCCGACCTGATTCACTATGCAGAGGACTTGTTTTCTGCCATCATGGATCCAGACGATGGAGTGCTGACATGGCTGAAGAAACGCTGGTAAAAGAAGTCTTGAGCCGCGAGATGATTGAAGCCGGCCGGGAGCTCGCACGCGCGATGCGCGAACGGCAAGTTGAATTATCAGCCTGTTTCTGGCTCTACTCGGCCGAAAGGAACGAATGGCAGCTCACACTGGCGCTTCCCCTCGTGGATACACAGGGCCCGCTGAAGGCCTATGAGATCGTTCAATCTATCCTCCGTCCACTCGAGCCTGTGCACACCCAATCGCATCCGTTTCGCTCCCGCTTGCAGCTAAGCGACGTATCGGTGCTGGGCGCCACACGCCCGCTGGTTCGTTCGATTCAGGACACCCCTCTGGACGAGGATGGAGCGCGATTCAGAGGTCGCCTGGGCGACAGCTTCTTTGATGACATCTACGTCTATAATTTAGACAGAATCGGGTAGCCCGGCCGCCGAGTTGCCGAAGCTGTTTTAACTACGCTTTACTCGCCTGCCGCCGCAGGAACGTAGGCACATCCAAATCATCCGGCGCCACGTCGTGCCCCAGCCCGCTCACATTGCGCGCCACATCCGCCACCACTCCCGACGCGCTGTGCCCGCTCACCGGAGCCGAAACCCCGCCACCACCGCCCGCCGCCACCCGCTGCTGCGCCACTTGCTGCTCCCGCGTTGCCTTCCACGACTTCGGCAGGTACGACATCTTCTGCTGCCCCGGCTTGCGTGTCGCCGCTTCGCGGAAGCCCGCGGCAATCACCGTAATTTTCACCGACTCCTTCATCGCCTCATCCTGCACCGCGCCAAAAATAATGTTGGCGTTTTCGTGCGCGGCCTTCTGGATGATGCTCGACGCCTCGTGCACCTCGTGCAGCGACAGCGTCGAAGACCCGGTGATGTTCATCAGGATGCCCTGCGCGCCCTGGATCGAATTATCTTCCAGCAGCGGGCTCTTGATGGCGCGTGTGGCCGCATCGGTCGCGCGGTTCGCCCCCGACGCCACTGCCGTGCCCATCACCGCGTAGCCCATGCCGTGCATGATGGTTTTCACGTCGGCAAAGTCGCGGTTGATGATCCCGGGAATCGTGATGATGTCCGAAATCCCCTGCACCGCCTGTCGCAGAATATCGTCCGCGACGCGAAAGGACTCGAAGAAGCTGGTGCCGCGCTCCACTGTATCCATCAGCCGCTCGTTGGGAATCACAATCACCGTGTCCACGCAGCCGATCAGTTCGGCCAGCGCCTGCTCCGCCTGCAGCATGCGCCGCTTGCCTTCGAAATTGAACGGCTTGGTGACCACCGCCACCGTCAACGAACCCAACTCGCTGGCCAGCGACGCCACCACCGGCGCCGCGCCGCTGCCCGTGCCGCCGCCCAGCCCCGCCGTGACAAAGATCATGTCCGAGCCTTCCAGCGACTCGATGATCTTGTCGGTATCCTCCAGTGCCGCCTTGCGCCCAACCTCAGGATTGGCCCCTGCCCCCAATCCCTTGGTGAGCTT
>JBOGNS010000533.1:0-6993 GCA_050747305.1 Candidatus Acidiferrales bacterium
GTGCTGATCGCCAAGTACTGCGTGTTCTGGGGCTCGATTGGCCAGCGCTGGAAGCACGAAATCAACGAACGCAAGAGGCGCGTGTATGCTCCCGACGGCCGCCTGCTGGAACCGCCTCCGGCCTTGCAGCCCGGCGAAACGCCTGTCGAGCAAAGGGCCACCTGATGTGCGGAATCGCCGGTATCGTCAATCGTGATCGCGGCCGCCCGGCCGATCAGGCCGCGGTGCGCGCGATGATGGCTGCCATCGCGCATCGCGGGCCGGACGACGAAGGCGCCTACTTCGACGGCGCGGTTGGCCTCGGCTTCAAGCGGCTTTCGATTATCGACCTCACCACCGGCAATCAGCCCATTGCCAACGAAGATGAAACGGTGTGGATCGTCTTCAACGGCGAAATCTACAATTACCTTGAACTCCGCCGCGATCTCGGCCGCCATCACATTTTCCGCACGCACACCGATACGGAAGTCATCCTCCATCTCTACGAAGAGCTGGGCGAGCGCTGCCTCGAGCGGCTCAACGGCATGTTCGCTTTTGTCATCTGGGATGCGCGCCAGCAGCGTCTGTTCGCCGCGCGCGACCGCCTCGGCATCAAGCCCTTCTACTGGACGTGCGACGCCGAGCGCTTCGCCTTTGCCAGTGAACCGAAGGCGCTGCTCGCCGGCGGCCTCGCGGCGCCACAGCCCGACGCGCAGGGACTCGAGGAGTACCTCACCTTTCAGTTTTGTCTCGGCGATCGCACGCTCTTCAAAGGCATCCGCAAGCTCGAGCCGGGCCATTACCTCAGCTTCCGCCCGTTCCGCGATGCCGAACCTTCCGTGGTGCGCTATTGGGATTTCAACTATGAAGTGGACACGCATCACACCGAGGACTACTTTATCGAGCAGCTTCTGGTGCTGTTGCAGGACTCGGTGCGCCTGCAATTGCGCAGCGACGTGCCGGTCGGCGGCCATCTCTCCGGCGGCATGGATAGCTCGACGGTCGTGAGTCTGGCTGCGCCGGTTTATGGCGGCAAGTTCCACACCTTCACCGGCGGTTTCCGCGAAGGCCCGCAGTACGACGAGACGCGCTACGCCCGCATCGTCGCCGAGCATGTGAAGTCCGCGCACCACGAGGTGTGGCCTTCGGCGAAAGATTTTGCCGACGTGATGCCGTGGCTGATGTACATGATGGATGAGCCGGCCGCCGGCCCCGGCGTCTTCCCGCAATATTTTGTTTCGAAGCTGGCGCGCGAGAACGTGACGGTAGTGCTGGGGGGGCAGGGCGGCGACGAAATTTTCGGCGGCTACGCGCGCTACCTGGTGGCCTATCTCGAGCAGGTGCTCAAGGGCGCCATCTTCGGCACGCAGGAGGAAGGGAAATATCTCGTCACGTGGGACAACATCGCGCCCAATCTTTCCCTGCTGCGCCAGTACCAGCCGCTGCTGCAATCCTTCTGGGGCGACGGGCTGTTTCAGGAGATGGATCGCCGCTACTTCCGCCTGATCAGCCGCATGGAAGATGCCGACGCGCTGATCAGCAGCGAAGCCTGGACGGCGCAGAGCCGCGCGCGCATGATGGAATCGTTCCAACAGGTGTTCAACAATCCGGCGACAAAGAGCTACTTCAACAAGATGACGAATTTCGACCTGAAGACGCTGCTGCCGGCGCTGCTGCACGTTGAGGATCGCACCTCGATGAGCGTATCGCTCGAATCGCGCGTGCCGCTGCTCGACCATCGCATCGCAGAGCTGGTCACGCGGATGCCGCCCACCACGCGATTCAAGGGCGGCGACACCAAGCGCGTGTTCCGTGAAGCGGTGCGCCACCTGGTGCCGGCGGAAATCTTCGACCGTAAGGACAAAATGGGATTCCCCGTGCCATTGGCGGAATGGTTTGCCGGGCCGCTGCGCGACTTCTTGCACGATGTGCTGCTGAGCGCGCGCGCGCGCCAGCGCGGCCTCTATCGCACCGAGGGCGTCGAGGCGCTGCTTGGCGGAGAGCGCAAATTCGGACGCCAGCTCTGGGGCCTGCTGTGCCTCGAGCTGTGGTTCCGCGCATTCATAGACGGCGAGCGCCTGCCGCGTCCGGTGACCGCGGAGCCGGTTCCCGTCCACGCGCGCGGCAACGGAGGCGGCACGTGAAAGTTGCCGTGCTCGGCCACGGCCATTGGGGCCGCAATTTGGTGCGCGTGTTCCACCAGTTGGGGGCGCTCGCCGCAGTGTGCGAAGCGAGCGAGGCTGCGCGCGCGGAAGTGGCGCAGAAGTATCCCGGCATACCCATCGAGAGCGATCCCGCCGCCGTTTTTGCCGAGCCCACCTACGATGCCGCGGTAATCGCCACGCCCGCAGAAACACATTTCGCGCTGGCGCGCGCCGCCCTGCAAGCCGGCAAGCACGTTTTTGTCGAGAAGCCGCTGGCGCTGCGCAGCTCCGAGGCCGAGAAGCTGGTGGCGCTGGCTGAGTCGCGGGGCCGCGCGCTGATGGTCGGCCATTTGCTGCGCTATCACCCGGCGATTGGGAAGTTGAAAGAATTGTGCGAGCAAGGCGAATTGGGCCGCATCGAATACGTCTATTCCAACCGGCTCAATCTGGGCAAGGTGCGGCGCGAAGAAAACGCCCTGTGGAGTTTCGCGCCCCACGATGTTTCGGTGCTGCTGCATCTGTTCGAGTCGCTGCCGCTGCAAGTTTCCACCACCGGCGGCACTTACTTGCAGCCCAACGTCGCCGACGTCACGCTGTCGACCTTGCTCTTCGACCACGGGGCGCGCGCGCACATCTTCGTGAGCTGGCTGCACCCCTTCAAGGAGCAGAAACTGGTGGTTGTCGGCTCGAAGAAAATGGCGGTGTTCGACGATGTGGCCGCGCAGAACAAGCTCATGCTCTTCGATAAGGACATTGCACTGGTGAACGGCAGCTTCCAAGTGAAACGGCCGGAGGGCGTGCCCGTGCCCATCGAAGCCACCGAGCCGCTGCGCAACGAATGCCGCCACTTCCTGGATTGCATCGGCAGCGGCCGCGCGCCGCACACCGACGGCAACGAGGGGTTGCGCGTGCTGCTGGTCCTGCAAGCCTGCCAGAAATCGCTGCAACTGAACGGCGAGCCGGTCGCAGTGGGCGGCCTCAACCGGGAAATCCTCCATGCCTGAGCGTCGCAACGTCTACGTGCATCCTTCGAGCTTCGTCGACGAGCCGTGCGAAATCGGCGAAGGCACCAAGATCTGGCACTTCTCGCACGTGATGAAGGAAGCGCGCATCGGGCGCGGCTGCTCGATTGGCCAGAATGTGCTGGTGGCGCGCGGCGTGCAAATTGGCGACCACTGCAAAATCCAGAATAATGTTTCGGTCTACGAATGCGTGACGCTGGAAGACTACGTGTTCTGCGGCCCTTCCATGGTTTTCACCAACGTGATCAACCCGCGCAGCGAAATCGAGCGCAAGAGCGAATATCGCGCCACGCGCGTGGGCCGCGGCGCCACGCTGGGAGCCAATTGCACCATCATGTGCGGCCACAGTATCGGCGAGTACGCCTTCATCGGTGCCGGCGCGGTGGTGACGAAAGATGTGCCCGCGTATGCGTTGATGCTTGGCAACCCCGCTCGCCGCGCCGGCTGGATGTGCCGTTGCGGCGCCCGCCTGCCTACAGTATCTCCCCTAGTCTGTTCCGCGTGCGGCTCGTGCTACGTTGAGAGAGACTCAGTGTTAGTTGCAGAGGCGCCCAGTGCGGCCAACGACTGAGCGACAAATCGGTGAATGCATTGTGCCCGGGATGGCATCCGCCGTGATGGGTGGGGCTGTGTTTTCATGCGGATTACTTATCTCGGGCATGCGGGCTTCTGCGTTGAGACCGAGCAATCAATCGTAGTCGCCGACCCGTGGTTATCCTCGCAAGGCGCTTTTGACGGAGCGTGGTTTCAGTTTCCCCGAAATCACCACATGGCGGGCTGGCTTCAGCAGAAGCTCAGCGGCTCACCGAAGCGGCGATTCATCTACATCAGCCATGAGCACAAAGACCATTTCGACCTGGCGTTTCTGAAGAGCCTCGCCTGCCGCAATTTCACTCTTGTAATCCCCAAGTTCCGCCGCGCAGCTTTGCGCCAGGCGCTGGCCGATTACGCCTGCGAAGGCATGCGCGTTTTGCAGCATGAAGAGGCGTTTCCGCTCCCCGATGGCGAAGTGCGGCTCTTTGTGGACGACTCGGAACTAAACCGCGATTCTGCGCTCTTGATCCGCGCAGACGGGCAGGCATTTCTGAACCTGAATGACTGCAAGCTCTACGACAGCATGACGCATATCCGTGAAGCCTACGGCCCCATCGACGTGTTTGCGTGCCAATTCTCCGGCGCTACCTGGCATCCCACCTGTTACGACTACACGCGCGAAGAGTACGAGCGAGTTTCCGCGCTCAAGCGCAAAGCCAAATTCGAAACGGTGGCGCGCGCGATCGATAGTTTGCGGCCGCGCCACTATCTGCCTTCCGCCGGTCCCGCTTGCTTTCTCGACCCCCACCTGATGCAGTTGAACTTCGAGCGCGACAATATTTTCCCGTTCGCCCCGCGCTTCCTCGAGTTCCTCGGCCAGCGCCTTCCCAACTCCGGCACCTCCTGGCGCAATTGGATGCCGGGTGATTCACTCGATCTCGGCGTTCCCGGGTCATTCACGGAAGCGCCGCTGCGCGTGGGCGCGCACAACTTCGTGCCGTACATTCATCGGTACGCTTCCGATTACGCGGGCTACTTTGCGCATCTCCATCGCACCTTCACCGCACGTGAGATCCGCGCTTATCAGCGGCGATTGCGCGATTGCCTGCACGAGAAACTCCGGCGCCTTTCGCTGCGCCAGCGCGTTCCCGTCCCGCTTTATTTCGGCTTCATGGACGCGCCCCTGCCGATGCTTCGCGTGGACTTTGGGCGCGATCGCGTGGATGCCGTCAATTCCATGAGCGAAGAAAATTTCCACTCCATCGTGGCGCCGGCATGGCAGGTGGCTCGCGTGCTCGATGGCATGATTACCTGGGAAGACTTTGCCCTCACTTTCCGCATGCGCCTCAACCGCTCGCCGGACTTGTATCAGGCGCTGATCCAGGGCTTCCTGATCATGGAGGCGGAAGACCTGGAATGGTTCTGCGCAAAAGTGCTGGGATTGGAAAGGTTGCGCAGCCGCACCATCGTCGAGGCTAATGGCAGCCGCTACCGCATCGACCGTTTCTGCCCGCATCAGGGCGGCGATCTTGCCGCCGGGTGGGCCGACGGCGCCTGCTGGACGTGCCCGCGTCATCGCTGGCAGTTCAACCTGGAAAAGGAAGGGAAGTGCACCACCAGCGATTGCAGCATCAACGCCGTATGCCTGGAGCCCGAGTGAGCCGCGCGGTTCGGACTCACAATGTTTCCTTTCGCCAATGACCTGGCGGAGGTCCCAGCTCGCACCAACACGCGAGGCAGGCGGCTGCAAGAGTTTGCAGCGTATATGAAGGTGGCTTCGCTGCTCGCCGTAACTCCGCAGCGGTCCTAACCTCGGCTGTTCTTGTAACCCTCTGACCCTCAGTGATATACACTACTACTCCAGCGATTCAGCAGCGTCCGCAGGTGGCACGGACAGATTGCTTATGTCCGGTGGCTCGAGGCTGCAATTTCTGACGACGTGCAGTTGAGCGCGGCGGTTCAAGCAAGACAAATGGAATTGAGACACGGGGTGTCCGCGACGGACATGATGCCAACTCAAAGTATGCAAGCCATTCCCATGCTGGATCTGAAGGCGCAGTATGCCTCGATCCGCGATGAAATCCGCGCGGCCATTGATGAAGTGCTGGCGGCGCAGCATTTCATCCTCGGCCCGCAGGTGAAAGCGTTCGAGCAGGAGATGGCCGCCTACTGCGGCACGAAGTTCGCTGTCGGTGTGGCTTCCGGCACCGATGCGCTGATCCTCGCGCTGCACGCCTGCGGCGTCGGCCCGGGCGACGAAGTGATTGTCCCCACGTTCAGCTACATTGCTACCGCAGATTCCGCCAGCCTGCTTGGCGCCGTGCCCGTCTTTGTTGACATAGATGCGGCCACGTTCAACATGAACGCCGCGCAACTGGAAGCGCGCATCACGCCGAAAACAAAAGCCATCGTCCCGGTTCACCTTTACGGCCAGCCTGCCGAGATGGATGCAATTCTGGAAATCGCGCGCCGCTATAACATCAAAGTCATCGAAGACAACGCGCAAGCTATCGGCGCCACGTACAACGGCCGCAAGACCGGCTCCATGGGCGACATCGGATGCATCAGCTTTTTCCCCAGCAAGAATCTCGGCGGCTACGGCGATGGCGGCATGGTCGTCACCAACTCACCGGAGCTGGCCGACCGCTTGCGCGCGCTGCGCGCCCACGGCGCCAAGCGCCACAAGTATCTGAGCGACGAACAGGGCTGGAACAGCCGGCTCGACGAATTGCAAGCCGCCATCCTGCGCGTCAAGTTGCGTCACCTCGACGAATGGAAGCGCGGCCGCCAGCAGGTGGCTGCGCGCTACAACCAACTGTTCCAGGGGACCGTCGGCGTGGTGACTCCAAAAGTCGCGCCGGGCTGCGAGCATGTCTATCACCAGTACACCATCCGCGTGCGCGATCGCGACGCCGTGCAGCAGCGGGTTGCCCATCGCGGCGTGCCCAGCACCGTTTATTACCCGCTGCCGATGCATCTGCAACGGATGTATGCCTCGCTGGGTGGTCAGCGCGGGATGCTGCCGGTGGCCGAACGTGCCGCTGATGAGGTGCTGTCGCTACCTGTATACCCGGAGCTGACCGCCGCCCAAATTGCGCGCGTGGCCGATGCGCTGGCCGCCGCGGTGAAGGCGTAGGCGGCGCGCGGCGTGAAGATTGTCACCATCGTTGGCGCGCGGCCGCAATTCATCAAAGCAGCCGCCGTTTCGCGCGCCATTGCCGCCCACAATGCCGCAGTAGGACAGACCGGAAGCTCTGCCCTTCCCATCGAAGACGTCATCGTCCACACCGGCCAGCATTACGACGACAACATGT